>CAZUPX010000530.1:0-20631 GCA_964622155.1 uncultured Planctomycetaceae bacterium
TGCCATGGTGATGGGCCTCCGAGTCCCAGGGCGTTGCCCTGGGCTGACATGTTGCACGCTGTTACGCGTCGGGTTAGTATCCGCCCATGAATAATCCGCACTAACTCAATTGGCGCCGCGGCGGCCAGAAAAGGCTGGTCCCAGGGGGAAGGTCCGCCGGCAACCAGCGCGCAGCCCCGGCAAACCACCTCGCAGGGACAGCGATCCGGCCGTAGCGCGCCAGGAAACCGGGCTGTCACCGAAAAAAATGAAAAAATATCATTAATCGCTTGCAAAGGGGGTGCGCGTTGCTATGTTGAGGGGGCCACTGTGAGCCTGGATCGGCTCCAGGCTCAGGCCAAATGGGAAATGTGGGATAAGACATCTCTATTTTGTCCTGACCTGCCAGAGGGCATCGGTGGTCTCCGCAACGTGCCGTGACCACCTGACCGGAAAACGCTAATGGTCACCACAACACGAGTCCCCCAAGAAACAGGGCGCTTGCGCTCCGCCATTGTGCCGGTGGAACGTCAGCGCCCTGTTTCTTTGGTTGCTTGTGAACGATTACTCGATGCGGAGGGGGTCGGAGTAACAATCGTGGCTATTGCGAGTCTGGATCGGCTCCAGGCTCAGTCTATATGGGAAATGTCGGCCTGTTCCGTCCCTCGTCCCCTTTTCCGTTCCAGGAGGAACCAAGCATGTGGTACTCAAGACGCCGTTTCGCTCTGACGTTGTTGGTTGTCGCCGCGCCGATTCTATTGAACTGCTCGCGGGCGAGCGCGTTACAGGTCACGATCGGGACCACGGGTCGCTTGACCGTCGTAGATAATGATCAGAACGATGGTGACCCAAACCTCGGAAGCATCTTCGTCGACAGCCCGGGGACTGACTGGTCAATATCGGGATTCGTCAGCGAGGAACTAATTGGAAGGAAGCTTAAACTCAGCTTTCACGGAGTGAACATCACCGAATCGGGAAATAACGCCGTCATCCATGAAACCATCCAGGTTTCTACCAGCGACTTTAACCCGGGTCTGATCAGGCACGGAGGGATTGCCATCGGCACCGCGAGCCTGGAAGGCAGTTTCAAGGACGTGTTCGGCGGCGTCGTCGACCCGAATAATTTCTTCGACGCATCGCCCACGGTCAATGGACAACCCGGATGGACGAGCATACGGGTAGCCCCGTTGGACTTTCAGACGGGAAGGCAAACCGTGCATCCTTATCCCGTGATTAACTCCCTGGGGGCAACGCTAGAGTTCCAAATTGGTCCAAACGACGGCATCGAATTGCCTAATTCCTTTATCACTGACGTTACGGTCCCCGAACCCAGGCCCTGGCTTATGCTCGGCAGCGGGCTTGTCGGCCTCCTCGTCTACGGCTCGCGGCGAGGCAGGAAAAGAAGCAAAGCGGACGCGACTCGTTCTTGACGGGGCGCGATAAACGGAAAAGGGGATAAACGGAAAAGGGGACATCAGAAATTGATGGTTCACCTCGCGTGGCCCCAGTCACGCGCGCCAGACAAGCGGTAATCAGTGATGTCCCTGTTTCGGCTTTTGATCGCTTCCAGGGTCAGCCCCAGTGGAAACCTCGGCTAAAAACCCCGCTTCAAGCTCCAGGAGAAATGTCTAATGAAACAACCATTGATTTTCACTTCAGCGGCGATAGGCCTGCTCGCCGCCGTGCTTGCGTGTCGTACGGCACGCGCCGAATACACGTCGACCGACAATAGAATTCCATCGCCCAGATATATGTCTGGCGATACTGTCGTCTATGACAATGGCTACCGGGTCTCGTCGTTCTTCGACATCTTCGTCGACGACTGGCGAATGGCGCCGCCACCGGAAGGATCCGGTCCCCAAGTGTTGTCGTTCTTCGACATCTTTACGGAGATATCCCTCGACGATGGCCAAGGCTCCGGTGGCACCTTTCACGGCCTTGCCAGCGGAGAGATTCGTATTGCCAGGCTCAATGGCCTGCCTCCCGGTGAGCCTGTATGGTTCGACACCGAGATGCTATCGATGAACCTCGCCGGTGGAAACCTGCCGCCCGGCGTGATGATTCGCGAAAGCCCGAGCAGACCCTCCATGGGCCGCACGACGATCACCGATTTGGGCGGCGGTATGTATCGCACCGCCAGCTTCTTCGACGTTTTCACCGAATTAACCAACGGCGACCCACTCTGGGTTCCCAGTGACGGGTCGATGCATTTGGAAGGCGACTTACCCGAGCCGAGCACGCTGACACTGGCCGGCCTGGGCTTGGTCGCGTGCGCGGCAATGGCAATTCGCCGGAGACGGAAAAGGGGACATCAGATATTGACGGCTAACTAACTCCTCGGCGCGAGCGTAGGGAGCGGAAGAGCGGAAAAGGGGGACATATCACTGAAAGTTGGCAGTTCACCTGGCGTGGCCCCAGTCACGCGCGCCAGACAAGCGGGAAGTGATGTCCCTGTTTCGGCTTCTGCCCCTTTTTCGGCTTCTGCTGTGCATCAGTTAGTATTCGTGTAATTGTCAAATCGCTCATCGCGGTCCAACGTTATGCATGTGCTGGCAGAGCGGTCAGCGGGTGTTGGTGGGCCGAAGGCCCAACCTGTGATAGCCAGGGGCATCGCCCCTGGACTTGATGTCGCAATAATCGTTTTGAAGCCCCAACGGGGCGCTCTCAGATCGCCCCGTTGGGGCTTGAAGCGCAACGTCGATCGCTGTTCCCAGGGGCGATGCCCCTGGCTATTGCAGGTCGCCGCGTTGCGGCTGCAATCGGATACCGGCGATCCGTCGCTGTCACTTGCATAATGCTGGGTCGCACCGCCAATTCGCTGGTCCTTGGGAGATACGCTCATGCATCGCACTCTGACGCTTGCCTTCGCGGCCCTTCTCGCCGCTTTCGCGTTCCCCTGCTGGGCAGCGCCATTTGTTAATCTCGACTTCGAGCAAGCTACGATTGTGCCCCACGATCCAGATTTCGGCTTGCTCGATTGGGAACTGGCAGTTCCAGGGTGGGGGCATAATACTGGGTCGGCCACCGAATTCGTCTACTATGGGTCCCCGCACCTGGGTTACGACCAGCTTTACCTATTAACGGACTCGGAACTCGGCGCGGGGCCGCTGTCCCTGGAAGGACGATTTTCGTTGCTGGTGCAAGGCGGCCTTACCGAGGAGTTCGGCAGCGCCTTTATCACTCAAACGGGCGACATTCCCGGCGGCGCGAGCTCGATTCGCTTGCTGGCGAATTGGAACCCCTTCGAGCCGAAAGTCTTCCTGGACGGCGCGCAAATTCCCCTCCATGGGACGCTACTGCCGGGCTATCAGGTTCTCTACGTTGGCGACGTCACCGCCAGGGCCGGAACAACCGCCGAGCTGAAAATCGAGTATGGCATCGGCGAGGGCGGCATCGTCGACAGCATCCTGTTTTCTACGATTCCAGTGCCGGAGCCGTCCGCAATCATGCTGGCCGCAACCGCATTTTGCGGAGTCGTTTTTTGGCGCCGGCGGGTGATCCGAAACCGGGGCGTGTAGCTGAGCCCGATGCGCCGGATCGTTGGCCGGGAGAATTGGCGGACGGGAGTCATTGTCTGCGCGGCGGCCTAGCCGTAGTTGAGTGTGTACGTCAGGTCGTCAAAGTAGATCGTCTGACTGTTGCCGTCGATCCACGAGGGCGGAAAAGGGAGGCATATCACTGAAAGTTGGCAGTTCACCTCGCGTGGCCCCAGTCACGCGCGCCAGACAAGCGGTAATCAGTGATGTCCCTTTTCCGGCTCAATCGGGCGGCACAAGCGAAGCGCAGGGGCTCACCCCTTGCCCAGTTGCATCAGCACGAATGCAATTCCGACGATGGCCAGTCCCGAGAACATCAGCCAATCGTCGGGCGTCAGGTTGATCGACATGCGGCGGTTCCCCCTACCCCACTTTAGGTAAGGGGGGGCTGCCGCCCCCGGCGCCGCGTTCAAAGCCCTTGCGAGGCCGCGTACCGGCGTGATGAGGTTGTAGGACTTCGGCCGATTGTGGGGCCTGGGGCCTGTCACGACCGCGATTTGCTTGATTTTGGCCGGTCGAGCAAATAGGCTGAGAACGAGCGGAACATGACCGGTCAGGCCCCGCCCCACGGGGCTCGCCGGCGACGGGGCAGGCGATTGCGCCCCCGCGCGGCAATAAAACGCCGCTTTTGTGCGGAACTTTAAGGAACAGGCCCGGACTCCGGCCGTGTCGTCGGGGTACCCATTTCTAAGCTCGTGGATCAATTCCTCCCGACCCAAGCAGGACGGCAGATGGACTCGTTGGACGGCACCGTAACCCGCACGATCTTTGATGACCCCGCGCGAGGTCTCGCCGATTGGCTGAGTCGAGCCACGGTTTCGATTGCGCTGGCGGCATGGATCTTTGCCTGCTCCGGGCTGGCCAGCGCCGACACCGTGCCGGAAAACGACATCGTAAGGTTCGTCACCAGTGCGGGCGATATCTATGTCGATTTGTTCAACCAGGTCACACCAAAAACGATAGGGAAGTTTTTGGATTACTTGGATGAGTACCAGGATTCGATCATCCACCGGGCCCCAGCCAATTTTGTCGTCCAGGGCGGGGGGTACAAGACCGCCGATTTTCTGAAGAATCCACTCCCTCATAGTCCCACGCCGCTTCCGTTCACGAGTACGATCGACAACGAATTCCAGATTTCCAACACATCCGGAACAATCGCGATGGCGCAGTCAGGCACTCCGGATAGCGCCACGACACAATGGTTTTTTAACACGGTCAACAACACCGGCCTGGACGGTCAAAAGTTCACCGTGTTTGGTCAGGTCATAAGCGGCATGAGCTTCATTAACACGATCCAAAACCCGACCGTCTACACGCCTTCCACCGTCCCGTTCGCTGGCGACACCACACACTACTTCAGTAATGTGCCCAAGAAAAATAGTGACGGTAGTTTCGTTAATGTCAGCGTCAACAAGGAGAGGACCCACCCTGCCTTTCAGAACCCAAACTTTGCGAGCAATCCGACCTTGGCGCTCGACGTCGACAACAACGGAATCATCTCACCGGCCGACGCGAACTATGTCATCAACAACCTGATCCTCAACAAGGGAATCCATTCCGCCACCACGTACATCGACACCAGGTATCGATACGTTGACACCAACGGCAACGGACAGATCAGCGCGGCAGATGCCCTCAAAGTCATCAATTACTTGATCCACAATCCTCCCGGCGCGCAACCGGCTGTTTCCCATTCGTTGACGTTTAGCAGTCTGTCGCCGCAGACTTCAGTACCCGAGCCCTCATCCTGGATCTTGGGCATCATCGGCGCAATGGCGTTGGCGGGCTGTGCGTGGCGCCGTCATCGTTGCCCCCCGGCGCGAGTCTAGACATCGTTCGGCTCGCGTCCGAGGCGCCCGCGACGATGCAAGTGGCCTATTTCCCGCCGATTCGCGGGTGACTACAATCCGGGTTCCGCACCGCGATTGCGCAACCTGGAACCCCCGCCTGATGTCGTCCCCCTCCGACGCACAGACTGAAACGGCCGCGCCACTCGACGCGAGCAACTTGATCTTCGTGGGCTTCAATTCCCGCGTCGCGGCGCTGGATCGCACCAACGGAGAGATGTTGTGGAGCTGGAAGAGCCCCCAGGGCACCGGCATTGCCGCACTGTTATTGGACGGCGACCGCCTGATCGTGACGGTACAGGGGTACACGTACTGTCTCGACCCGCTGTCGGGCGATCTGATTTGGGAAAACCCCCTCAAGGGCTTGGGGCTGGGCACAGCATGCCTCGCGTCGGCGCGCGGCAATACGACTCCGCAACTCTACGCGGTATTGGACGAGTTCGAACGGCAGCAACAACAGGCCAAGTCCGCTGGCACGTAGTCGCAAAACACAACCCGGTGTTCAACGCTCAAACAGCCTTTACTTTCTCTGGAAGCTCATCATGACTAACTCGACGACGTTGACCATTGTCCGTGCATCTGTGGCGCTACTGGGTGTCATTGTCGGTTTGTTCGACAGTGCATTGCGAGCCGCCGACAACGTTCCACCGGCCGGCTTCGAGGCCTTGTTCAATGGCAAGGACATCAGCGGCTGGAAGGGGCTGGTTGAGACGCCCCCGAAACGGGCCAAGATGTCGTCGGCCGACCTGGCCGCGGCGCAGAACAAAGCCGACGACGAGATGCGCAAGCATTGGAAAGCTACCGACGGCGTGCTGGTCTTCGACGGCAAGGGCAAAGCGCTGTGTACGGCCAAGGACTACGCCGACTTCGAAATGTTCTGCGACTGGAAGATTGAAGCCGACGGCGACAGCGGAATCTATCTGCGCGGCAGCCCGCAGGTGCAGATCTGGGATCCGGCTTCGAAGACCGCGGGCGGAGTCGGCTCGGGCGGCTTGTTCAACAACCAGAAGAATCCCTCCAAACCCGAGGGCGTCGCCGACAAGCCGATCGGCCAGTGGAACTCGTTCCGCATTCGCATGCTCGGCGACCACGTGACGGTGTGGCTGAACGACAAGAAAGTCGTCGACAACGTGGTGATGGAGAATTATTGGGAGCGAGACAACCCGATCTATCCGACGGGACAAATCGAGCTACAAAACCACGGCAGCACGCTGTACTTCAAGAACATCTACTTGAAGGAATTGAGCCAGTAATTGCGGGTTCATGCATATCTTGTACCGCGCGGAATTCCGATGCACACCGCAGCATTTGTGGCCGTACATTGACGAGCCCGAAAAGCAAAAGCTGTGGCTGACGACGCTGGTGGATGTCGTGCCCACCAGTGAGCTTGCGCGCGCCGTGGGTACGACGTTTGATATGCGATTTCGCGAGGGCAGGCGCTTCGCCCACTACGAAGGTCGGATCAACGCCTACGATCCGCCGCGCCACTTGGGGGTCTCGTTTTGGGGTGGCGCACTGGCCCCACGGATGGTCATGAGCGTCGACTACCGCGTGGCCGATCTGGGCTCGCGAACGCGGCTCGAGTACTACGCAGATATCGACACCGAGCCCCTGCGCGGGCCCGGAAAGTTGCTGATTCCGTTGACCTGGCTGTTCACGTCGCTTCAAATCCGCTACTTCATGCGCAACCTCAGGCGCCTGGTCGAAGCCGACGCACGCAGCGATACTGCCGACCGTGCCTCTCAAGCTTGAGCGACGAACCGTGCCTCGTTCGTTGACACTGGCCAAAACACCCCGCTAGAATCCTCGCATCCCTTGACCTCGCGCCCGCCGGCGCGATTCCCGAACACGACGCGAGCAATTGAATCATGGTTGAACAACCGGGCGGGCAACTCGACACGGTCATGCAAGAAACGCGCCTCTTTGCGCCACCCAAGGACTTCTCCGAGCGCGCGAAGATCAGTTCGCTCGCCACGTACGAGAAGATGTGGCAAGAGGCGGCCGGCGACAGCGAGGCGTTTTGGGGCAAATTGGCTGGAGAGCTGCACTGGTTTCGTCCCTTCGAGAAAATCCTTCAATGGAACGAGCCCGACGCCAAATGGTTCATCGGCGGCCAGACCAACATCTCCTACAACTGCCTGGACGCCCACCTGGGCACCTGGCGGAAGAACAAGGCGGCCTTGATCTGGGAAGGTGAGCCCGGCGACTCGCGCACGCTGACCTACGACCAACTGCACCGCGAGGTCTGCCGCTTTGCCAACGTGCTAAAAAAACTGGGCATCAAACGTGGCGACGTCGTCTCGATGTACATGCCGATGGTGCCCGAGCTGGCGATTGCCATGCTGGCCTGCGCGCGGCTGGGGGCGATCCATTCGGTGATTTTCGCCGGATTCTCCGCCGAGGCGATTGCCGATCGCAACAACGACGCCGGCGCCGTGCTGCAGTTGACGGCCGATTATGGCTGGCGCCGCGGGCAAGAGCTGCCGCTGAAAAAGAACGTCGACGAGGCGCTCAAGAAATCACTAACCGTCAAGCACTGCATTGTGCTGAAGCGAACCGGCAACCCGGTGCACATGGAAAGCGGCCGAGACCACTGGTGGCACGACATCGTCGAGGAGGTTGGATCCAATTGTCCGGCCGAGCCGCTCGATAGCGAGACACCGCTGTTCATCCTGTACACCAGCGGGTCGACCGGAAAACCCAAGGGCATCCTGCACACCACGGCTGGTTACAACCTGTTCGTGAAGAAAACGTTCGAGTGGGTGTTCGATTACCGCGATGAAGATGTTTTTTGGTGTACGGCCGACATCGGCTGGGTCACTGGTCACAGCTACGTGGTTTACGGTCCGCTGTCGGCCGGCGCTACGGTGCTCATGTACGAGGGCGCCCCCAACTGGCCCGACGAGGGACGGTTTTGGCAATTGATCGAAAAGTATCGCGTGAACATCTTCTACACAGCGCCGACGGCGATCCGCGCGTTTATCAAGTGGGGCGATCACTGGGTCGACAAGTACGACATTTCGAGCTTGCGGCTCTTGGGCACAGTGGGCGAGGGGATCAATCCCGAGGCCTGGATGTGGTATCACCGCAAGATCGGCCGAGAGCGATGCCCGATCGTCGACACGTGGTGGCAGACCGAGACAGGCGGAATCATGATGAGCCCCCTGCCCGGCGCCATTGCTACCAAGCCCGGCAGTTGCACCAAGCCGATGCCCGGCATCGTGCCTGCCATCGTCGATTCCAGCGGCCAGCCGGTGCCGCCAGGGCAGGGGGGCTGGCTGGTGATCACCAAGCCGTGGCCCGCGATGCTCCGCGGCATCTGGCGCGATCACGATCGCTATCGCGAGCAGTATTGGTCGAAGGTGCCGCACAACTACCTGGCCGGCGACAATTCACGCTGCGACTCCGACGGGTACTACTGGATCATGGGCCGCATCGACGACGTGTTGAACGTGGCCGGGCATCGGCTCAGCACGATCGAGATCGAAAGCGCCCTGGTCAGTCATCCGCGCGTGGCCGAGGCGGCCGCCGTGGGCCGACCCGACGAGATCAAGGGCGAGGCCGTGGCCGTGTTCGTCACGCTCAAGAGTGGCGAGCCGAACGAGTCGCTGCGCAACGAGCTGAAGCAGCATGTGCGCAAGGAAATCGGGGCCCTGGCGCAGCCCGACGAGATCCGCTTTACCAACGCCCTGCCCAAAACGCGCAGCGGCAAGATCATGCGCCGTCTGCTCAAAGACATTGCCAGCGGCAAAGCCACCGTCGGCGACACCACCACGCTGGAAGACTACAGCGTGCTGGCGAAGCTACGCAGCGATGAAGAGTGACTCTGTCACTCCGGATAGAGCTTCGTCGACAAATATCGCTCGCCCAGGTCGGGCAGGACGACGACGATCAGTTTGCCGGCGTTCTCGGGCTTCTTGGCCAGGTCGAGCGCGGCCCAGGCGGCGGCGCCGGCGCTGATGCCTCCCAGCAGGCCCTCGACGTGCGCCAGCTTACGTGCGGTGTCCATGGCGTCCTCGTCGGTCACGCGCACCACGTCGTCGATGATCTTGACGTTCAATACGTCGGGAATGAACCCCGCGCCGATGCCCTGAATCGTGTGGCGGCCGGGCTTGATCTCCTGGCCGGCGCGCTTCTGAGTGATGACGGGGCTGTTGACCGGCTCGACGGCAATCATTTTCACGCTCGGCTTGCGGGCCTTGATGACCTCGCCCACGCCGGTGATCGTGCCCCCCGTGCCCACGCCCGAGACGAAAATGTCGATCTTGCCGTCAGTGTCGCGCCACACTTCCTCGGCCGTCGTCTTGCGGTGAATCTCGGGATTGGCGGGATTCTTGAATTGCTGCGGCATGAACCAGTTCTTGTTCTGGGCCAATAGCTCATCGGCCTTCCGCATGGCTCCTGGCATGCCATCGGCAGCGGGAGTCAAGATCACCTCCGCGCCAAACGCCTTCAGCAGCCGCCGGCGCTCCAAGCTCATGCTCTCGGGCATGGTCACCTTGAGCTTGTATCCCCTTGCGGCGCAGACGAACGCCAAGGCGATACCCGTGTTGCCACTGGTGGGCTCGATGATCACCGTGTCCTTGTTGATCTTGCCGTCGCGTTCGGCGGCATCGATCATCGCCCTGCCGATGCGGTCCTTGACGCTCCACAACGGGTTGAAGCTTTCCACCTTGGCCACCACGGTCGCTCCGCAGCCTTGGGTGATGCGACGCAGCCGGATCAGCGGAGTATTTCCGATGCATCGGGTAATGTCGTCCCGAACTCCCTTGTCCTTCTCGACCTTCTCGACGGCGGTGGCCATGATTGCTCCTCTCCAAAAAGTCTCTCAAAAAAACTAGAAACCTACGAACTGTAGCCGGTCCCACTGAAGCCGGCCGTGGTCCCCTCTAGACGCCTAACCTCAAGATTGGAAAACGATTATATCCCTCCCCCGAAAAGGCGGTCAACGCCGACGTTAATCGGCACAGTTCAACCCCGGCGCTGTGCAAACATCCACGGAAGCAGCCCATCAGGGTCGCTGTAGGCCGCTGTCCAACTGTCGTGGCCGACGCCAGCCAGTTCGGTGTACCTTGGCTCGCCACCAGCGCGGCGGATGGCGTCGATCATGCGGCGAGACCGTGCGACGGGTACAACGTCGTCAGCCTCTCCGTGCCACGCCCAGACAGGTACACCGACAAGCCGGTCGGCGTACAACTCGTCACCGCCGCCGCAGATCGGCGCCGCGGCGGCCCAGCGATCGGCCAGCCGCGTGCCCAGGTCCCACGAACCGAAACCTCCCATCGACAGGCCGGTGAGATACAACCGCCGCGAGTCGACCGGGTTGCAGGCGATTACTTCCTCTAGGATGTTGATCACCACCTGCATCTGTGGGCCAGGGGCCTGTCGCGGCGCCGAGCGCTCGAAAGCCCGTGGCGTCTCGACCCACAGCCTGTCGCCGCGGCACTGCGGAGCGATCAAAAAGCAGGGATAACGCGTTCTGTTTTCCGGCTGAGCCATCAGCTCGGGCAGGTGCTTGATCTGCACGCGGTTATCGTCGCCGCGCTCGTTGGCGCCATGCAAAAACAGAATGAGCGGATATCGCGTGCCAGACTCGATCGCCGCTGGCTCGAGTAGCCGGTAACGAAACGTGTCGTCGACGTACTCACGCCCGGTATAAGTCGTGGCTCGCGCCTGAAACAAATCGATTGAGTTGCTGGTCACCGGAACAGACCTTCGGTGGGTTTCTTGTGCCAAGCGACTGTTTAGGCTCCCCTCGCACTGCGGTCAACGACTTCGAGCGCCGAGACGGGGCTTTTTCGAGGCCAAAATCAGCGAAAACACCGCCCCGCCGACAGCGGCGCCGAGGCCGCTTGAGTTGCGTGTGCCGGCTGATGGACACGCCTGGGATAGGGGTGCTAAACTTGGTTTATCCCGTATTTTTCCGGAGGCACCATGTCGATTTCGTCCTGTCCGCGCTGTGCCAAGCAAATCGCGATTCCTGAGGGCGTCAGCCAAACCGCCAGAGTGCGCTGCCCGCTGTGCAACGAGGAATACACCCTGGCCGATGTCCTGGTACACGTGCCGCCGATGCTCGTAATCGTCGAAGAGGCAAGCGGCGGGGTTTCCGACGAGTGGCTGGCGCCGCAGGGCCAGCCGGAGTCAACCACGAACGCGTTGATGGCGGCTGCCGAACCGGGCGTCACAAGTGATGCCGGGGAGGAAATCAGCTTCGACGAAGAGTTGGCGTTCGACGACGAGCCGTCAACGAGCCCTGAAATAAAACACGCTGATGTCTCCATGCAGGCCGAGGACAACGATACTGACGTCGAAGAGCTTGAATTTGCGACATCGGCCCCACTGGTGCGAGATGCACCCGAGGATCTGGAGCCGTTGGACGTCAGTAGCGCCCACGACGATACGGTTTTCGAGTTGGACACGCCCGGCTCGAATGCAAGCCAATCGGCCGCGCAGAGTGCGACGGCCGACTTGGGCGGCGACGAGATCGAGGTCGATTTGGGCGAATTCAAAGCGGTCGAAGAGCCGGAGGCGCGCCATGCGGCCACCGTTGAATTCCAGGAGATCAACGCGTCGGATGACGGCGCGCCAGTCTTCGAATTGGAAAGCTCAGACTCCAACGGCCCCCAAGCGGAAAAGTGTGCCGAGGAAGACGCCGAAATCGAGTTTGGCGAGTTCGAAGCCATCGAGGAACCAGGCACAGGCCTTGGGGCAACAGTTGAGTTCGATCCGGCCAACCCGCCGGCGGCCGACCACGACATCGAGCTGGACTTCGGCACACCGCAGACGGATGACACGGCATCGGGCGACGCCGCCACCGTCGAATTCGAACATCGAATTCCAGCCTCAGACGCAGCCGATGTCGAAGAAATCGAGTTGGATTTCGGTGAAGCCGTTGCTTCCGAAGGCGGGCCCGAGGCAGTTGAAGAGCCTGCCGACAAGGCAAAGGGGAAGAAGGGCAGGAAGGCCAAAAAGAAAAAGGCTTCCATGGAGTTGGGCGATGACGCGCCCCCGCGCCGCAGCTTGGTGGGTACGTTTGTGAGCGTGATGTTGGGAGCAGTCGTGGCCGTGCCACTTACGCTCTACGGCTTGACGTGGCTGGGCAAGGACTATGACTTCTTGAAGCTCGGCCCGACGTTGGCGAGCTACAAGATTCCGGTGCGCGCTGAGTACAGCAAGGGAAGGGCGGTCGCGGTAGCCCAGCAGCCCATCGCGGTTGCTCCTCCCGCGCAAGCGACTCCTACCAAAACGCCGCCGGCCACGGAAAACCCGCCCGCCGATACGGCCGCCCTACAGCCAGCCGACGCGCCGCCTGCCGCACCCAGCGACAGCACGCCCGAGCCTGAGAATCCGCCACCAACCGACCAACCACCGGTGACGACGGCGCCGGCCGCCGACACACCTGCGCCCACGGAGCCGACACGCCCGCTGGCCGACGAGAAACCGGCGCTAGCGGCCGACGAACCAACCGAACCGCCGACCGAGCCAGCCGCCGTTGCCGACAGGAATGAACTGCCATCGGACGAGCAGGTGCCGGTGACGGCAGCCAAGCCAGCGGACGTGCCCGCCATCGAGCCGCCTGAAATGCCTGACGATTCGGCCGACGCCAAAAGTGCCGCCAAACCGTCTGAGTCCGCCGACGACGCGCCAAAGCTGGATGACCAACCGCCGGTTCCTCCGGACGAGCCCGCGATCATCGATGCGCCGCAATTCTCCCTGGCCGACCTGGCCAAGGCGATGCAGGAAACCGGCGCGGCCAGCCAGAAGTTGCTGTCTGCCCAATCGGGCAAGGACGATGCCGCCCTCAAGACCGCGCGCACGCAGTTCTATTTGAAGATGTTCGCCATGGCCGAAGCACTCACGTTCACCAATGACGAGTCGGCCGACGGCCAACTGGCGGGCGAGAAACAAGCCATCGAACAAATCATGCTCCACCAGTTTGCCTCCGAAAAGAAACGACTCGACGCGCTGAAGTACAATGCCGGTCGTTGGCTGGACTTTTCCAAGCGCACGACCCCAGGAGTGGTTGTGGCTGGCACCGTGCAAAGCTGCGAGCCATCGGGCAAGCTCTATGAAGTCAAGCTGGGGATTGGCGTGTCGACCGACGATCCAATCGTGACGGTTCTGCACAAGTCCGACCCGCAACTGGTCCAAGGCGATCAGGCGCTGCTGTTGGGCGCGATTGTCGACGATCCCGGGGAGAAGGTGATTGGCTACGAGGGACTTGAGCCGATGGCGATCTGGAGCGGCATGACGATAAAATTGCCCGCCGCAAAGTAACGTCACTCGGGTCGCGTGGCGTTTTCTCCAACCAGGATTATGTCCGAAGTGCCTCCCCCAGAACCATCCGACCCCGCCGACGCGTCACGCGCGCGCACGGCAAAAGCGCAACTGGGTTACGTTCTGTCGCTGCCGGAGCGGGCGCTGCGGACCGGCACGGGCTTGCTCGGTGGCGTGGTGCGCGAGTCGGCATCACTGTTGGTGCCGCGCTCGTTTCAGAGCTCGCGGACCTACACGGTCATGGTCCGCCAGATGCTCGATTTTCTCGTGCACGACGTGGGCCGGGTGGAACCTGGTGAGCAAGCTGCGTCCACTCCCAATGTCGACAACTTCGTCGCTCGCAAGGCCGTCGGCAACTTCGTCGACATGGCCTCGTTGGCCACGCTGCATGCTTCGCCGGTGTTGCTGTTGGCCGTGGTGAGCGACCTGGCCTATGGCTCGCAGGTCTACCTGAAAGAGCTGGCCGACGAGCTGAAGGCGCAAGGTGTCATCGACGAAGGCGCGCCGATTCATCACGTAAACGATCTGCTTTCGGCCGTCTCGGACGCCTCGGCAGCCACGAGCCAGGTGTTCAACACGCCGCCGCTTTCGGTCGAGGCGCTGCGGGCGACAATCGATGAGGCCCGCGCGGCCATCGATTCGTCAAAGATGAAGCAAATCCTGCCCCAGGCTGAGCTGAGTCGTTTGTGGGACCAGATGCGCGACGTCTCGCGCAAAGAAGGGGTCGGCATGCTCGCCGTATCAGGGGCCGTCACGCTGCGCGCCCTGGGAAATGTTTCGGCGCTGGGGCGCGGCGCGCTGTCGACGGTCAAAGTCGCTGGCATGCTGGTCGACAAGCACGTCATCGATCACTACACGCAAGCCCTGGGCGAGATACGTGAAACAGGAATCTATGCGTCGTTGTCCCAGACGAGCGAGCCCTATATCGCCGCGGTGTGGGAAAATTTTCAGCCCAAGCAATCGACGCTTACCGAAGACGTGGTTTCCGGCAAGGCGCTGGGCGGCACGTGGCGGGCTATGCGACGATGGTTGGGCCGCGAAGACGCACCGCCCCCTCCTTGAATCAACAAACCAGATAGCCAACCGATGCAAAAACATTCCACAGGCACGACGGATCTCGTGGCCATGTCGGCCAGTGAAATGGCGCGGCAAGTCGCCGATGGACGCTTGACCAGCAGCGAGCTGGTCGAGGCTCACATCGAGCGGATTCGCGTCGTCAATCCGCGCATCAACGCGCTGGTCATTCAGCGCTTCGGCCAGGCGCGCGCCGAAGCGGCGGCGGTCGATCAGGCACGACAACGCGGCGAGCCGTTGGGGCCACTGAGCGGAGTGCCGATCACGGTCAAGGAATGTTTTTACCTGACCGGCACGCCAGCCACCGAGGGGGTCCATCGCTTCGCCAACGAAATCCACGCAACCGACAACCCGCTGGTCCGGAGATTGCGCAAAGCCGGGGCCATCGTGTTGGGTAAAACTAACTTGCCGCAGTTGATGGTCCTGCACGAAGCCGATAACCCTGTATACGGGCGGACCAATAACCCTTGGGACTTGGACCGCGGATCGGGCGGCTCCAGCGGCGGCGAGGCGGCAATCATCGCCGCCGGCGGATCTCCATTGGGACTGGCAAACGACATCGGCGGCAGTATTCGCCATCCGGCCCACTCCTGCGGTATTTGCGGTCTCAAGCCGACGACGCTGCGCTTGACCAACGCCGCGGTGCGCGACAATTTGCGTGGGCTGGAAGCGATTCGGCCTCAATCCGGACCGCTCGCTCGCAGCGTCGACGACTTGTATCTCGCGATGCGCGTGCTGACGGCCGTAGAGCCCAATGAAATCGATGTGCAGGCGGTGCCGGCGCCGCTCGGCGACCCGGCCGCTGTGCGCGTGGAAGGGTTGCGGATCGGGACGTGGACGGACGATGGCTTCTTTCCCGCTTCGCCGGCCTTGCGCCGCGCGGTGAGCGACGCTGCCGACGCGCTGCGACAGCGGGGAGCGCACGTCGAGCCGTTCACGCCCCCCGACATCACGCAGGCCGTTCGATTATTCTTCAACCTGGTGACGGCCGACGGCGCTGCCGACGCACGCCGCGTCCTGGGCGACAGTCCGCGCGACCGGCGGATTCGGCAACTTGTCCTGTTGGGAAGTTCGCCGGCCTGGCTCCGCTGGATCCTCGGTAGCGCCTTGGGCGCGCTGGGACAACGGCGAACTGCGTTCCTGTTGAGCGCAGTCGGCAGTTGCAGCGCGGATCGCTATTGGCAACTCTGTAGCAAGCGGAGCGAATATGCCGAGTCGTTCTTTCGCAAATGGTCCGACGCGCGGCTTGACGCTCTGCTGTGCCCGCCGCATTCGTTGCCGGCCATGCGCCACGGCGCGACCGGCGACCTGTCGCTGGCCGCCAGCTATTGCTACTGGGCCAACGTGCTCGGCGTGCCGGCTGGCGTCGTGCCCGCGACACGAGTGCACGCCGGCGAGGAGAGCGACCGGCCGGTCAATCGGGACCGTGTCGAGCGCGCGGCACGCGCTTCGGAGGCTGGAAGTGTTGGCTTGCCGATTGGTGTCCAGGTTGCGGGCCGACCCTGGCGCGAAGACGTCGTGCTGGCTGTCATGAAGGCCCTGGAATCGCATTTCCAATCGCAGGGGGACTTTCCTCGGACGCCTGTCAGACCGGCCGGCGTCTGATCCCATTCAGCGCAAGTTCCAGCCGTAAAACGTATTTCTCGAATCTCCCCTCAGGAAGCGTCGAATTCTGCACGACGCATTGCTTGCGACCCGACGAACGCTTAGAATCCATTACTGCTGAGAATGAGTCTCAATTACATCCTCGGCCAGTTCGATATCTAAACTGAAGGCAACAGTGTCTCGCCACTCTACGCTCACGAGCCCTGCCGTGTACGACCTCATTCCTTTGAATCTGCTGCCGACCGGACAAACCGCGAACATCGACCGCGTTACAGGCCAGCCGGACCAAGTGCATCGGCTCGAAGAGCTTGGATTACGGGGCGGGGCGACGATCGAGATGGTGCAAAGCGGCAGCCCATGTATCGTGCGGCTGGCGGGTCAGAAGCTCTGTGTTCGCGCCGATGAGCTGCTGAGCATCCTGGTCCGCCGCGGAGCTGTGACGTGAACGTGCTGGACCAACTCGGTGTCGGCGACCGAGCGCGAGTCAGCGGCATTCTTGGCGCCGACGAAGTGAGCATGCGGCTGATGGAGATGGGCCTGGTACCGGGCACCGAAGTGATCCTCGTCGGCCAAGCGCCCTTGGGCGACCCATTGGAGTTGGAATTGCGCGGCTACCGGCTCAGCGTCCGGCGCAGTGAAGCGGCGCGCGTGCAGATTGACCAGCTCTGATTCGTTTTTGCGGTAAGCGGCGCCGCTTAGCACCCTGAGCGAGCATTGTCCCGATGACACGGCCCTCGACCGTCACCATCGCTCTCGTCGGAAATCCGAACACCGGCAAGTCGACGCTCTTTACGGCGCTGGCCGGTGTGCGGCAACGGACTGGCAATTTTCCCGGCGTGACCGTCGAGCGCAAGGTCGGCAGCATGAGTCTGCGCGGACAAAGCTGCCAGCTTGTCGATTTGCCGGGCACGTACAGCCTGGCTCCGCGTTCGCCCGACGAAATGGTGGCCGTCGACGTGCTGCTGGGCCGCCGCGGCGACGTCGGCGATGTGGACGCGGTGCTCTCGATCGTGGATGCCAGCAACCTCGAGCGCAATCTCTACCTGGTAAGCCAGGTGCTGGAGATGGGCCTGCCGACTGTCGTGGCGCTGAATATGATCGACGTCGCCAGGGCCAAAGGAATCCAGATCGATGTCGAGAGACTGAGCCAACAGCTGGGCGTGAGCGTCATCGAAGTGCAGGCCAATCGAGGCCTCGGCGTCGAGCAACTCAATGTGGCACTGGCCGACGCTGTTTCGTCGCGCACGGCCAACAGAGCGCCAGCGAGTCCATTTCCCGCCGAGTTTCAACAGGAGGTCGCCGCGCTTGAGGGTGTCCTTGCGAGCGAGATTGTGGGGGCCAACGCAAACGGTGGCGGCCGGGCGTTGCCACGCTACTTGGTCGAGCGGCTGTTGTTGGACACCAGCGGCTACGTGCGCGGCGCGTTGACGACTGGTGACCACGGCCCCGGTGACGCACAGGGGCGCCTCGATTTGGCGCTCACGGCCGCGCGCCATCGCTTGGCGGCCGCCGGCTGTGCTGTTCCCGCGGTGGAGGCCCAGGCACGGTACGGCTGGGTCGCGCAGGTGCTCTCGGGCGTCGTGTCGCGTCCTGCGGCTCCCCCAGCCACCGCCAGCGACCGGATCGATCGAGTGCTGACGCACAAACTGTGGGGCAGCATCGTGTTCGCCCTGGCGATGCTCGTGGTCTTTTCATCAGTGTTCGTGGCCGCTGAGCCGTTGATGAAGCTCATCGACCGGGCTGTGGGCGCGCTGGCCGTACTGGTGGCGGCCACCATGAACGAAGGCCCGCTCGAGTCGCTGCTGGTCGACGGCGTGATCGGCGGGGTGGGCAGCGTGCTCGTGTTTTTGCCCCAGATTCTCATGCTGTTTTTCTTCCTGGCCGTTCTCGAGGACTGCGGCTACATGGCGCGGGCGGCCTACCTGATGGACAAGCTTATGGTGCGCGTCGGCCTCAGCGGCAAGTCATTCATTCCGCTGCTGTCGTCATTCGCCTGCGCCATTCCGGGCGTGATGGCCACGCGTGTGATCGAAAACCGCCGTGACCGCATGACCACGATCCTGGTGGCACCGCTGATGAGCTGCAGCGCGCGGCTGCCGGTGTATACGGTGTTGATCGGCGCGTTCATACCCGCTAAAGCGATGCTCGGCGGCCTCGTGCAATTGCAGGGTTTCACGTTGTTTGCGATGTACCTGGTTGGCATCGTCGCGGCGGCTGGTGTGGCGCTGGTGCTCAGGCGGACGCTGCTGCGCGGACCGACGCCCCCTTTTGTAATGGAGCTGCCCAGCTACAAGCGACCGTCGCCACGAATTGTGTTGGAGCGGATGTTGGATCGCGGCTGGTCGTTCGTATACCGCGCTGGCACGCTGATCCTGGCGGTGTCGATCCTCGTGTGGGCGGTATCGTACTACCCGCACAATTCAACGTTGGTCGAAGAGACTCTGGCGCCCAAGCGAGACGCTCTGACGGCCCAGCTCACGGACCGCGGGCTCGACGCGGCTAAGCGAGATGATATCCAGCAGCGTGTGAACGAGCTGAACGGACAGATCGCCGCCGCCTATCAGCGTGAAAGTTATCTGGGGCGTCTAGGACGCTGGATCGAGCCGGCGGTCCGCCCCTTGGGGTGGGATTGGCGGATTGGCTGCGCGGCGATTGCTTCGTTTCCCGCCCGCGAGGTCGTGATGGGGGCGTTGGGCGTTATCTACAACCTTGGCAGCGAGCTCGACGTCGGCGAACATGCCGATCAAGACCGGCTGGCTGCCGGAATGCGCGCGGCGCGCTGGGACGACACCGGTGAGCCGGTTTATAATATCCCTGTGGCGCTGTCGATCATGGTGTTCTTTGCGCTGTGTGCCCAGTGCGCTTCGACACTGGTCGTCATTCGGCGCGAGACGAACTCCTGGCGATGGCCGGCGTTTACGTTCCTGTACATGACAGCACTGGCGTACGTGGGGGCACTAGTGACCTATCAGGTTGGCATGCGGCTGCCGCCCTTGTAGCGGCGAGACGCTCCGTTTCGTAAGAGAGTTATCGTGGGCCGAAGGCCCAACGTGCCATAGCCAGGGGCATCGCCCCTGGACTCGGCGTTCCATGAAACAAATTTGAAAGCCCCAACGGGGCGCTCTCAGGTCGCCCCGTTGGGGCTTGAAGCGCACGTGTATCGTCGGTCCCAGGGGCGATGCCCCTGGCTATGCCAGGTCGCCGCGTTGCGGCTGCAATCAAACAGAGCGGCCAAGTCGCTATCACTTGCATAACATTGGTTTGCGTGGGGTTGACATGAGCTTCGACATCCAAACCAGCGTCGTTCTCGCAGTCGTCGTCGCGGCGGCCGTCTACGTCGCGCGTACCGCCTGGCGATCGATCGTCGAGCGCAAAGTGGCGGCTTGCGGTGGCTGCGGCACGTGTCCCGCCAGCAAGCAGCCCGAGCAGGTCAACGTAATCGGCGTCGAAAAACTGCTGCAACGGTCTGAGAGCGTGTCTTCAAATTCGTAGCGGAAGCCGCAAGGCTTCCGATGAGATGGGAAAAACATCGGAATTCTTGCGAATTCCGCTACCACGAACGCGCGCACGAAGGGCGCTTTCTTGAATTTGAAGACAGTCTCCGACAGGAGGCAGGTGGCGCTCAAATGGCGAACCTGTCACGGCCGCGGGCCGGCACTTAACAGAATAAGCGCGACGATTCTCGTCCTGGGGTCAACAGGGCGAGTCGCCGTATCGCCGGCCGCAGCACTCCGCCCGACTGATCATCGGTGATAACTGGCACGTGAGTTTTCCAGGCGGCGTGCCCACAGTCATCATGAACTGGGACCACTGGAAGCTAAAGGTCCACGAAGGCTTCCTGGCTGGGCAAGCAGAAGACGGATCGCTTTTGCCCGGTGCGCTGCGAGTCTTCAATCCGCCGTCAGTCGATGGCCGCCAGAATCGTACGGCTCACCTGTCCTTCGCGAAACACATCCTCGCAGAAACCTGGGAGACGCGATTCGTGCCCGGGTTCAAGGGGAACCGCACCGGCTGGTGGAAGTCGCCTAGCAGCCTGTTGATTCATTCGACAGGCTGCTACATCACACGGATGTGATGACAAAATAGCGACGTAAGTCGTTATTTTGCGAGCCGTGCGGAGCTTTGCTCCGCACTTGGCGAGGTTGAAAAATGCCACGACGGCATTTTTCAACAGGCTGCTACGCCGAACCACTACTTCGACGCCACTTACCAAGCGATCGTCGCCCGCTCAATGCGCGGGATCGGCGTCCTCGATACCCCCGCGCTGCCCACCACCCCCGCTGTGCGACCGACCGGGCCTGAGCAGTCGGCTA
>CAZUPX010000531.1:0-6463 GCA_964622155.1 uncultured Planctomycetaceae bacterium
CGATTTCAGCCCAGCCAGGTTCCCGGTGGGTACGATCACGGTCGCCCAGTGCTGCCACTGCGTTCGGTCCACGTCGGCCAGAGTGCGCCATTCTTGACTGCGGAGATCGTACACCGTGGCGGTGTAGCCGGTGCCCGTGAATGACGTGGGCGCCGTCGAGTGCACCACGCCACCCCCATCGGGAACATCATTATACCAGTACGGGTCGGCCGTCGAGTTGACGTAGTCGCTCAGGAAGGTGTTGCCGACCGTGTCGATCCGCAGCGAGTGCACGGGGCTCGTGCCCTCGATGCCGGCCAGGTTGGTGACGCGGGCCCGATACGATACATAGCCGTTGCCGCTGGGAGGGGCCGGGATGCCCGGAGAAATCTGGAAGTACGCCGAGCCGTTGTAGAGCGTGGCCTGCGTGCGGTTTAGTTCACCAAGGTCGAAAAAATCGCCGTCGTAGTTCAAATCCACGTCAAGGTGGATCTGCGTCGTATTGGGTAGTCCCAATGGATCGCTGGCGGTCACTGTCACGTGCGGCGTCAGGTCGTCGGTAAACGCCGCCATCGTCGCCGCTGACACCGTCGGCAGGGAGACGTTCAGGAACTTCAACTGGGTCACAAGGCTCGTGGTGTTGTTGCGGGCGAGGATCTGGTCGGCCGAGTCGACCTGGCGGCTGCGGTTGTAATCGTAGACGTTGCTGATCGTGGCCGGATTGGCCAGATTCGTCGGGTTGTTACGGGCACCGATTTCGTCGGCCGAAGTCGTCTGGAAGGCACCGACATTGCCAGTTCCTGAATCGCCCAGGGCGTTGCCCACGAAGAACGCGTAGGACGAGGCCAGTAGCGTGTTGGCGTTAGACTCCACGATCACTTCCAGCCATTGCTTCTGAATGGCATTGTTGGCCCACAGCAACTCGACGCGGTCGGAGCCGCCGGTGCCGGCGCCGGCACGCGTGGTGATTGTCGTGGGACCGGTGGCTGTGGCCCAACCTCCCGGCGAGTTATCGTTGCCCACTTTGAACGTGAAGTCGCTGGCCGTGATTGCGCCATGCGGACCGGAAATATCGACCATCAGGCCGTTGATGCCGCGGCTGTAGCTGGACACGGCCGAGAAGGTCGCCGTACCGGAGCCAGGAAGGTAGGCCGACTTGTCGGGGGCGATTGCGTTATCGTCGCCGCTGGTGAACCCCGATCCGTTGTCGAAGCTCGACCCGTCGTAAAACACCTGCGGCAGCGCCGCAACGACTGACAGCAAATAGCGCTGCTCCAGGGTCTCCACCTGCGGGTGAAACCACCGTTGGCGGGCAACCCATCCGGCCGGACCCGCGCGATGTTTGACCAAACCACCCAAGGAACGCTCCGCCCTATTCATGGATACTCCCTTTCCGTGATCGAGTGTCAACCGCCGCCGCCGATGACCTGATAATCCGGCTCTCGGGTCCGGTGCGATCGGATTCAGTATAGTCGCCTGCGGCGAACAATCCATGGCTCCATGGGTGCCGGCGTCGGCAGCCACAGGGCCTCCATCGTCGCCCCGCCTCCGTCCATTACGACCAAAGACTCCGGTCGAGCATGCGGTAGTTGATCGCTTCGCTAACGTGCGCCGGAGCGATGCGGTCGCTGGCGTCCAAGTCGGCGATCGTGCGGGCCAGACGCAGAATCTTGTCGTGGGCCCGCGCCGACAGGCCCAGTTCGGTCATCGTGGCTCGCAGCAGGTTCGTACCCGCGTCATCCAACTGGCAGAAGCCGCGGGTCTGGCGGTGTGTCATCCGGCCGTTGTGGCGCGTGGACGCGCCGGCAAAACGGCGGTGCTGGATCGCCCGGGCGGCTTCGACCTTCGAGCGCATATCGGCGCTTGACGTGCCTGGGTTGGCTGCCGACAGCTCGCGAAACGGCACGGCCGGAACCTCGATGTGAATGTCGATCCGGTCCAACAGAGGCCCGCTGATTTTGGACATGTACCGCTCGATCTGCGGCAGCGTGCAGTGACAGTCGCGGCGCGGGTCGTTGCGATAGCCGCAAGGGCAGGGATTCAAAGCCGCGATGAGCATGAAACTCGCAGGAAACGTCGTGCTCGACAACGCCCGCGAGATGGTCACTGTGCCATCTTCCAGCGGTTGCCGGAGCACTTCGAGCGTGCGGCGGTTGAACTCGGGCAGCTCGTCAAGAAACAGAACGCCGTTGTGCGAGAGGCTGATCTCGCCCGGCGCTGGCGTCGATCCGCCGCCGACAAGGCCCGCGTCGCTGATCGTGTGGTGCGGCGCTCGATAGGGTCTCGTTGCCAGCAACGGCTGTCCCGGTTGCAGCAGGCCCATCGCACTGTAGATTCGCGTCGTCTCAATCGACTCGGCGGCCGACAGTCTCGGCAGAATGGTGGGCATGCGCTTGGCCAGCATCGTCTTGCCGGAGCCGGGAGGGCCAAGCATCAGGATGTTGTGATTGCCGGCTGCCGCGATGGTGATCGCCCGTTTGGCCATCTCCTGACCGCGCACGTCGGAAAAGTCGAGGTCGTAGATCGAATATTCGTCAAACCACTGGTCTAACCGCGACGGGGTGGGGTCGATCTCGATGGCGCCGGTAAAGAACGCCACGGCCTGCGCCAGGCTCGACACGGCAATGACATCCAAACCCTCCACGACCGCCGCTTCGGCCGCGCTGGTGGTGGGCACGACGAGACCTTGCAGTCCGCGCTGCTTGGTCGCGGCCATGGCCATTGACAGCGCACCGCGCGTCGGCCGCGTGGCGCCGTCGAGCGCCAGCTCGCCGACGGCGGCAAATCGTTCGAACAACTCGGATGTGATCTGGCCGCTGGCGGCCAGCAGGCCCAGCGTGATCGGCAGATCGAACGACGCAGCCTGCTTGGGCAGCTCGGCCGGGGCCAGGTTAATCACGATCCGATCGACCGGCCGCAGATAGCCCGAGTTGACGATCGCCCGTTCGACCCGGTGCGTGCTCTCCTTGACCGCCGCCTCGGGCAGCCCGACGAGCACCGTCTTGGGCATAGCGGCCGGCGAGACATCGACCTCAACCTCGACCGGCACCGCATCGATGCCCACCAGCGAAAACGTTTGCAGCTTGGCGAGCATGAGCAGCTAGCTTCGACCGATGACATTGAGCTTGGACCACCGTTGCGGACATTCTCATGGATGGCGCATGGGTTCGCAAGCAGCCGACGAGACACGCAACATCGACCGCGTCGACCAGTGGTGACCATACTCGAACTACGAGCTCTGGCTCGACCGCGACCCGCAACGGGCAACCCACATTTCGCGGTACGCGGCTTCCAACCTGCGCGTGAACCCCTTCGCGTCCAGCAGGCACGATTCGCGCATCTTCGTGCGCAGTGAGGCGCGTAGCTCGACCAGCCGCTGGCGATCGCCGGCCAGCTTCACGGCCAGCGCGACATAACCGTCGACCGAGTCGGCCACGAGATCGCGAAGTCCCAGATTGACCAGGGCGCTCGAGCCAAAACGCGAGGCGTAGCGGTCGCCGGCCAGCATGACAACCGGCACGCCCATCCACAGCGCGTCGCAGGTGGTGGTGTGGCCATTGAAGGGAAACGTGTCGAGGGCAATATCGGCGTGTTGCATCAGTTGCAGAAATGCTTCGGTCGCCCGCATGGGCACGATTTCGGCGCGATATCCCTCGACGCCGTAGCGCACGAGCCCGCTGCGCACTTGAGGCGCCACCGCGTCGGGCGCGGCGGCCAGCACGATCAACCGCGATCCGGGCACGGCCGCCAAGATCCGTCCCCACGCGTTCAACACGCCAGCGTTCACTTTGGAAAAACTATTGAACGACCCGAACGTGATGCGGCCGTCGCGTTCGGCGGGCAACGCATTGACGATCGGCGCTTCGGACATCGGCCGATAAGAGAAGAAACTTTGCGGCAGGCGAATCAGCTTCTCGGTGTAGTAGCGATCGGTGGGGCCGGGCGGGTCGGACCAGGCGTCGGTCAGGCGATAGTCCATGGCCAGCATGCCGGTCGTATTCTGATAGCCGATGTAAGTCACCTGTATCGGTGCCGGCCTGCGCGCAAAAACCAACAGCCGGTTGGCGCCCATGTGGCCCGACAGGTCGACCAGGATGTCAACGCGATCGTTGCGAATCTTGTCGGCGGCTTGCTCGTTGCTCAATCTGGCGATCGGGCGCCAGCCGTCAACGTGCGCAAGCAACCGCCGCGTCGTGGCATCGCTCTGCGACTCGGGCGCGTCGGAGTAGCAGAGCACTTCGAAATTCTGATGGTCGTGCGACGCCAGAATCGGCTCCACGAAAAAGTTGACCGCATGGTGTCGAAAGTTCGGCGAGACATACCCGATTTTCAATCGCCGCTCGGGCGTGAAATCGACGGCGTGCGGCGGCGCGGAGGCAGTTAGCGGGTCGGCATGGCGCGCGGCCCACGCGCGGTGCTCGGCAAACAAAGCCGGCGCATCGCGAGCTGGATCAAAGTTGAGAACGTACAAGAGATTGCTATGCCAATCCGACTCCGCCGGACTCAACTGCACGGCGGTTCGCAGCGAGTCGATCGACTCATCGATCTGGCCAAGCGACTGCAAGGCCAGGCCCAAGTTGCACCACGCGGCCGCAAAGTCGCGCCCCAATTCGATCGCCATGCGGCAGGCCTTGGCCGCCTCGGCCGGGTTGCCCAACTCGTTCCACACCAAGCCTAGATTCGAGAACACCTCCGGTGAGTTCGGCGCCAATCGCGCAGCCCGCTGAAACTCCGCCAAGGCCTCCGGGATCTGAAACGAATCTCGCAGCATCAATCCCAGGTAGAACCGGGTGGCCGCGTCATCCGGCCTCAGCCGCGCCGCCATGCGATAAGCGTCAGCGGCCTGCTTCGACAGACCGGCATCGCGCAGCGAGTCAGCGCGGCCGCGATACTCTTCAAACGAATCAGGACTCAACCGCGCAGCCTCCGAATGCAGTAGTCCGTCGGCGGAACAGCCAGGTGAAGACGGTGGAGTAACAGTATAGCGGACGCATCCGCAGCCGAGACTCGACCCGCCGCGTGCCACTGGCGTCTCGCCAGTGTGCTTCGGCGCTTGGGCCAGCACTGGCACGATGCCAGTGCCACCCTGAAACCGAAGGTTAATGCTTAGGGTGCCGCTGCTGGCTCGTCCAGCAGTGTTCCATTGCGTACCTTCGTCATGACAGCCGCGACCAGACTTCATCGCTGGCGCGCTCGCCCGACTGAATTGCGCCATCCAGGTAACCCATCCACTCGGTGGCGGTCTCGGTGCCGGCCCAATGGATGCGTCCACACGGCTCGCGCAGCGCCTCGCCGAAGGCGGTGAGCGTGCCCGGTCCGGTGACTCCTACATAGCAGCCGCGGCTCCACGGGTCGGTGTTCCAGTCTTTTTCCACGAACCCCCTCGGCCGCGCAGCCTGGGGACCGAAGAACCTCACGAACTCGTCGAGCACGGCGCGGCGCCGCTCGTCGCTCGTGCGGGGTGACCACTGACGGGCTGCACCACCATCGCTGAAGGTGACCAGCGCCGCGTGTTGGCCGTCGTGTGACGTGTCGTCGAATGTCGTCGTGGTAATGCCGGTGTCGCTGACGACTTCGCCAGAAAACCCCGCCTCGCGCCAAAACGGTCGCTCGTAAGCGGCAACATACTTGATGACCGATCCCAGTGGCATGCGGGCTGTAAGCTGGTCGCGCTTGGCCGGCAGCGGCGCGGCGTAGTGAATGCGTCCAGCCAGCAACGGCGGGACGGCGACGATCGCGTATTGCGCGTGGTAATTGCCGGCGTCGCAATAGACGGACACGCCGTCGGCAGTCTGCTCGATCATTCGCACTGGAGCATTCAGGACAACGCGTGGCGCCAACTCGTCGGCCAGGCGCATCGCGATTTGCTGCGCGCCGCCGACGAACCGCTCTTGCTGCCCGCCCCCGTCGATCGAAATCAGCCGCTCCAGACCGTTGCCCCAGCGCAGGTAGCTCAAGAAAAACAGGAATGAAACGTCGCGCGGCTCGGACGTCAGAACGGCGCGCGTAACAAGGTCGATAAACAGCCGCGCGCCGGCCGAGCGCACGTTGCGCCGTTTCCAAGTCTCAAGCGTGATCGAGTCCCACTCGTCGGCGCGAGGCGCCCGCCAGGGGGCGTCAGGCGGAATCTGTTCGACAAACGACTTCCAGCGCCGGTCGGTCCACAACAATTCCAGCTGCGCCAGGATCGACAGCCGCGGCAGGTCGCTGTCGTAGCCTTGGAGCCTGCCGTTCCACGAGAGAAGCTTGCGACCGGTATGATACTGTGGACAGCGCTCGATCTTTAGCTCGGCCGCCAGCGCTGCCAGTCGATTCTGAGTCGGGCCGATCCACTGGCCCCCCAAGTCGATCGTGTCGCCGCCCAACGGTTCGCTCAGAGTGCGACCGCCAACGCGGTCACGAGCCTCGAGCACGACGCAAGTCGCTCCTCGCCTGACCAACTCCCGTGCGGCGCACAGTCCGGCCAAGCCGGCGCCGACGATGA
>CAZUPX010000532.1:0-10589 GCA_964622155.1 uncultured Planctomycetaceae bacterium
GCGACAGTGAAAATCGCCCTGAAAACGCGACGGTAAGCGTGCTAATCACCCGTTTTCTCAAACTAATCGTGAAGCGATCTATCCTCTTGCGTGCCAACGCAATACTTAGCAGTCATAGCACGAAAAGCGCAACATCAAAACCGCGCAAGCGAGGGATTCCCTCGCGGCACGTGCGAGAGTTACTAAGAATCCCTTGCTTGCGCGGCGGGTTAATATTTGGCGCGTTTCCACCATGACCGCTTGTCTCGACATTCACCCGGCAAATCGCGAAGAGCTGCTCGCGGCTCATCGCAACGTCTACGACATTTGGAGCAAGGGGCTCGCGCTCGAAGACCACGTCAGCGCGCGGCTCGCTTCGCCGTCACACAATCGGGCCACCTGGTACGTCGGCACGATCGACGACCAAGTCGTCACCTCGCTGGGCTGTTATCCGTTGCGCTTTCGCGTGCTGGGCCAAGAAATGTTGGGCATCGCCATTGGCTCGGTCTATACGATCAACGACTTTCGCGGCCGGGGTCTGGCGCCTCAGTTGATTGCGCGCGTCGAAAATGAAGAGCGCGAGCGGCACGCGGCCTTGAGCATTCTTTATTCCGACATCGAGCCACAGTACTACGCTCGCCGAGGCTACACGCTGTGTCCGTCGTGGGAGGGTTGGACTCATCCGGCCGAGGTCGCTGGCGCGCATGCCAATGGCGCGCGGCTGACGCCGATCTCGGCGGTCAACGAACTATCCAGTCTCATGGACTTGTACGCCGCCTATCATGGCGCCGCGCCGCTGTCGATAGCGCGAGACGTGGCATACTGGGCGGCGATGCTCAACAAGTCGCCAGCCGACGAGTTCTACGCGCTGGTGGACGGCTCCGCTCGCTTGGGGTACATCCGCATTGCCGTCAAAAGCGGCGCGTGGCGGATTACCGACTATGCGCTGGCCGATCAATCCGGCGCACTGGCCGAGCAGTTGTATCAAGCACTAGCCGCGTCGGCTCACCAGTCTGGCGCGACGCGCATCGGCGGTTGGCTGCCCGACAGCTCAGCCGCTAGAAAGCTCTTCAAGCTCACGCCTCGCGCCCGCGAGATCACCATGGTCAAGTCACTTTCTAGCCGGGTGCGACTCGATCCCGACCTGATCGCCGCCACCAGCCGCTTCTGCGAAATCGACCACGTGTGAAGGATCGGGCTCCCGGGCTGGGCCGACGCTGGATCGGGTGCAAATCGCCACCACCGTGGACATCCGATTTTGGCTCGATAGCGTTGCGTCGGCGGCAAAACCGGCTGGCATGATCGGCCCTAGCGAGTGTCACGGACCCCGGGTCCAACGGGCCTTCGTCCAAAGTGTTTGCGTGGCCGCCGCAGTCGCTACAATGAATCCGTCGAAATCAGGGCCCCTCGGCCGCGGTGTCGGACGCGGAACCCGGCACCTCGCCGAGCACGTTTTTTGGCAGAGGAGAATGGCAATGGCTCACCAACCTGGCGGACGAGTGGTTCGGCTTTCGGGCGGCGCGCGTGTGGGTTTGGCGGTGCAGCTGTTCTGGGCGCTGGCGGTCCCTTTTGCCTACCTGTCGCGCTCGACGGCCGTGCAGGCGGATGACCCAAAACCCGCCGCGCAGACCGCGGCACAGGTTGAACCGCTCATTGAGTTCCTGCCGCTTCCGACCGCCGATGAAAAAAGGATCGCGACCGAATTGGAACAGCCGACCACGATGGACTTCCATGAGACTCCCCTGCAAGACGTAGTCGACTACCTCAAGGATCTGCACGCGATTGAAATTCAGATCGATCACAAGGCGCTGACAGACGCCGGCATTGATCCTGAATCTCCGGCGACCCAAAGCCTCAAGGGCGTTTCGCTTCGCTCGGCGCTGCACCTGTTGTTGGCGTCGCTGGAACTGACGACCATCATCCAGGACGAAGTGCTGTTGATCACCAGCGCGGAAAAAGCGTCATGCATGCTGGTGACGCGGACCTACCCGGTGGGCGATCTGGTTGCCGACGGCGATCACGCCGACTTGACCGATGCTCTGACGGGCACGATCAAGCCCCAAACTTGGGAAGAGGAAGGGGGCAGCGGTCGAGTGGTGCCGGTCAAGAGCTCCAAGAGCCTCGTCATCTCCCAGACACAAGAACTTCACGATGAGGTCCTGCAACTGCTTCGCTCGCTGCGAACCGCGCGTAAGCACGCCGCCGCCGTTACCTCGAAATAACTCGGCAGCACCCAAGACAATGCTGGACACGCGGCTCGACTGCCTTCGTCCCGAGCCTCAGAGCCGAAGGCAGGCCGAGGGAAGCTCACCCTGAGTTCGTCTTGGTCCTCGGTGCGTCTCCGTGTCCTCGGTGATCTCGGTGGCTAATCTCCTCTTTCCGTCTTTCTCCTACAGTCTCTGGCCTATCGCACACGCCTTGCTTGCCGCCGCCCGCGGCGTGCTCTACACTCGCGGCCACTGTGGATGATTCTCGCTCGACCGGTGCTGCCCAACCACTCGTCTCGCCCTTGGGCGAAGCGCCGACGCGCACGCGCTACGGTGTGCTGGGGTTTCTGTGCAGCTTGTCGTTCGTGCTGTACCTGGATCGCGTGTGCATTGGCCAGGCGGTGGTGCCGATCCAGAAGGAATTGGAGCTTACCAATACGCAGATGGGCTACGCCCTGGCGGCCTTCACCATCGCCTATGGCCTGTTCGAGGTGCCCACCGGCCGCTGGGGAGATCGATTTGGCTCGCGCGGCGTGTTGACACGGATCGTCATCTGGTGGTCGATCTTTACCGCGCTCACGGGCGCGGCCACGGGCCTGGTGGTGCTGGTCGTCGTGCGGTTTTTGTTCGGGGCCGGTGAAGCCGGTGCCTACCCGAACGTGGCGCGGATCATCGCCCGCTGGTTTCCGCGCGGCGAGCGTGGCGCGGCCCAAGGCATCGTCATCACGACAGCCCAGTTGGGCGGAGCACTGGCGCCCATGCTGGCGGCGTACTTGATCGCCGCGCTCGGTTGGCGCGCGACGTTCGTCGTGTTCAGTGTGCTGGGAGTGGTGTGGGCCGCGGCCTTTTATCTGTGGTTCCGCGACGAACCGGCCGAACATCCCGACACGAACGCGGCCGAGCGGGCACTGATCGCGGCTGGTACGCATGCGATACCAGACACCACTGGCGAGACGCCAGTGCCACCCGTCTACGACACATCATCACCACAGGGCACCGACCATCCGCCGATCCCCTGGCGCGAGATTCTCACTAATCGCAATATCTGGCTCTTGGGCACGCTGCAAACCTGCTCTTCGTTTTTGTCGTACATGTTCATGGGCTGGTATCCGACCTATCTTGAAACAGGCCGCGGCGTCGCACCGCTCGAAACCGGCAAGCTGGCTTCGCTCGTGCTCTTCGGCTCCGCCGTGGGTTGCCTGGGCAGTGGGTTTATCAACGACTACCTCGCCCGCGTGACCGGCCATCATCCGGCCCGATATCGCGTGTACGGTTTTGCCGGCACGATGTTGGCCGCCGTGGCGCTGGTGATCGCCATCGGCTGTGAGTCGCCGGTGGCCACCAGCGTGTGGGCCGCGCTGGCCTTCATGTTCGCCATTTCGCAGCAAGCCACGTTCTGGGCCGTCACTACCGAGATCGGCGGCGCGCACCTGGGCGTCGTGTTCGGCCTGATGAACTCGATGGGCGTGCCGGGCGCGTTCGTGTCGTCGATGTTCCTGGGCCGCTTCGTCGATTGGATGGCCGACCGCGGCTACGAAGGCCGCGCGCAATGGGACCCGGCGTTCTACGTGTACGCCGCGGTGCTCGTCGTCGGCGCCTGCTGCTGGCTGGCCGTGGATTCGCGAAAGAAAGTGGAGTAGGGATCGGGGTTAGGTGTTGGGGATTCGCGGAGCAACTCGATCGCAACTTTGTCGGTCCTTCGTTCTTCGTTTTTCCCTAACCCCCAACCCCCAATCTCTAACCCCTACTTCTTCTTCACTCCCAGCGCTTCCAACTGCTCGGCGATCTGCCGGGCCGCTTCGGCGGCGTTGACCTGCTTCTCGATGGCTTTGATCGTGCCGTCCGGCCCGATGTAATAGGTCCAGCGCAACGCAACGCCCCGGTTGGGCTCGAACACGCCGTAGGCTTTGGCGGTTTCTTTGGTCGGATCGCTGAGGATCGGGAAGTCGAGATCGAGCGACTTGGCAAACGCGGTGTTCTCCTCCGGCTTGTCGACGCTGGCGGTGAAGTAGGCCACGTCGTACTTGCGAATCTCCTGGCCCGCCTCCTTCATGTTCTTGCACTCGGCCGTGCAGCCGCGCGTGAACGCCTTGGGAAACCAGGCCACGACCACCGCCTGCTTGCCGTTGAATTGCGACAGCGAATATTCGTTGCCGTCTGATCCCTTGAGCTGGAAGTCAGGCGCCTTGTCGCCCACTTTCAAATCGGCAGCGTTGGCGTTATTCATGACGGCGACCAACAGTGCCGCGGTGGCGATGACGAATCTCATGATGGGGCTCCTTTGGAAGTATGGGGATTGGGTGCCATGGCCGCGCTTCGCGGCCATGCGGAGCTTGTGTCGAGCATGCTCGCGAAGCGCGGGTATGACACCCGAAATTCAATGTGTCCGACCGAATGTGTCATCCTGCAACCCTATGAATCCTGGGCATCGCCAAACTGCGACACGCTGGGCGGACGATAACGAATGTTCAACCCCGGGGTGTCGAGGCGCTTGTTGCCGCGGATTTTGGACTCCAAGCAGAAGTCCAGAATGCCACTGGTCAACTCGGTCCGCTCGACCGGGTACGGCGCTACGCCCGTGGCGATCATCTCCTCCACCTTGTTCATCAGGCAGGCCGAATAGACCACATTGGGCGTCACCGGCAGCAGGAACTGGGTGGACACGATCTCGCCTCGGCCCCGCAGCCGGCAGGCGAACGTGTAGTCGCTCACCGCGCCATTGAGCATCAGCAGCGTCGCGCGCAGCCCGTCTGCGTACTCGATCAAGTAAGCGGCCGGCTCGGTGACCAGCTCTTCCAGCTCGCCCGAGTGGGTCAGGTCTTGCGTGCGGCCGTCGAGCATTGACTTGCCCGAGCGCGAGGTCGAGCGCGCGAGCGCCGCCTCGAGCAGCCGCCGCGACCAGCGGCCGTCGGTGCCGGCCTTCCACACGGCTTGGCCCTGGATGAGCTGCACGGCCTTCACGCCGGTCTCGCCGTTTCGGCGGCGCTCAAGCATGCACTGCATGGCTTCCAGCGCGTGAAAGTCCATCGCGTCCGAGCCGCCGCAGCCGACCATCAGCGCGTCCTCGATCACACAGTCCAGCGGCAGCTCGACGCTCGGCAGCCGCCAGGTGACTGGCAGACTCGAGCCAGCCAGCATCGCAAAGCCCAGCCGCTTCGACGCGGCCACCATGGCCCGCGCCTTCTCGTGGCTGTACGACAGGTGCTTGTCGTTGAACACCGGCACGCCGCGGCCGTCGGTCTCAAACACGTCGACGATCTGCTGAAAGAATTCGTAGCGCGGATATTGAATCTGGCCCTTGGCGTTGACCGGATAATCACCGTGCTCGCCGATCACCAGCACGCCGTCGACCGCCAGGCGGTCGGTGCCGCAACGCAGCGCCTCGGCGATCGTCGGGTAGACCTTGAAGCCGAACTCGCGAGCCCGATCACCGCTTTGGTCCCCGTCGGGCTTTTGATCGACGTACAGCGAGACGACGTCCATCTCGGGCCGGTGCCAGCGGCCGTTGTGCGGATATCCGACCAGGAACCGGTCGCCCATGTGCTGCGCGTGCGACAAGTAGGTCCACACGGTCGTGACAATCGCCAATCGTTTCCGTTTTCCGGGTTCGCTCATCGCTTCTTATCGAGCCGCTTGACTGATTGGTGTGCCACTGGCTCTGCCAGTGCGAAAATCAATTTGCGAAACGGCACTGGCAAAGCCAGTGGCACACGACGGATAAGCCAAAAAACCCTTAGCAACTTCTAACTCCTGCGAAACGTCGATTGGCCGGTGGGCTTATAGCGGACCGCCAGGTGCGGCGTTTCGACTCGCTGGCCGCCGCGAGCCAACGACTCCATGCCGGCGGCGACCAGTCCGGTCGTCAGCAGCGTCCGCTCGATTGGGAGCTGCGACTTGCCCGTGCGGATGAATTGCTCGATGTGCCACACCAGCGCATCGAAATTGTGCGGCTGCGTGTCGTGGTGGGCGCCCAGGTACATCAGGGTCGAGAGCGGTTCAGCCCGCCCCTTGAGCCGCGCGGCAACCATGATGTCATCCACCAGGCCGTCGGTCAGCATCATCGTCGCCTTCAGGCCGTCGCTGTGCTCGTAGCGATACACGACCGGGTTGTGCGCCAGCTTCGGCAGGTCCTCGAAAGTCGGATATACGTGGCTAAAACCTTCTCGGGCGGGCTTAAGCTGCTGGCTGCGGCACAGGCAGGCCTCGAACAGCCGCGGATCGACTCCGCCGCTGTCCGACAACCCAGCGGTCACCTGTTTCCACGCGTCGGGACCTTTGCGCGCCTGGAGCCACGACACGCCCGACTCCCCGCCGCGCCGCCGTTCGACCATCGCCTGGATCGCCTCGAGCACGTGAAAGTCGTAGCTGTCTTCAGGGCCGGGCCCAATGGCCACCACCTCTTCGACTTCGGCCCCCAGCGGCATATCGATCGACGGAATCCGCCAGCTAATCGGCACGCTCGAAGCGGCCATCAGCGGAAAGCCGAGCGTGGCGGCCGTGTCGACCATCTCCTTGGCCCAGTCCCAATTCCACGACAGGTGTTTGTCGTTGAACACCGGTACACTGCGGCCGCTGGTGCGAAAGACGTCAACCGTCTGCTTGAAGAATTCGTAGCGAGGATAAAGGGTCTGTTTTTTTTCGTTTTGCGGATAGTTGCCGTGCTCGCCGATGATCACGACGCCATCGACGGCCAGCCGATCGCCACCGCGGCACAACGCCTGAGCCACGCTCGGATAGATTTTCAACTGCGCGAATCGCGAGGCCCGTTCTCGGCTCAGGTCCCCCGCGGGGAATTGATCGACAAAGAGCGCGACCAGGTCGACTTGGGGCTTGTAGTGCTCGGTCTCCCAGCCAAAGCCTTCCAGAAACCGATCGAGAATGACCTCGCCGTGCGACAGCTTGCGGACCTCGGTGACCAGCGCGGCGATTTTGGGCCGCTCGGGCGCGGTGGCCGCGACCGCGGCGTCCCCCTTCGCCAGCGCCAACAAACCCGCCGCCGGCACACTGGCCAGCACGCTTCGGCGAGAGACTTTGGGTGTCGATGGCTCGGACATGGCGGGCCGTTGATTGGCAGGCTGGGGTCAAAGAGCACCCTCTAGCCTAGCGAATAAAAAATCGCGTTCCAGTGCCGCGCGACACGCCTGCTGTAGCCGGCCCCGGCGCGCCGGGGACGGCGAGCCATGAACGAATCCGGGGCGGTTCGTTAGAGACACCCGTCAAGCGCACCAAGGGAACACGGGTGTCGGGTGGCACGGGCACCCGTGGCACCCGACATTTGACAATGTTATGCAAGTGCTCTCGAGAGTCGCCTATTCAACGCCGAAGGCGTTTAACAAGAAAGCCCAGGGCAACGCCCTGGGAAACATGCAGCCCAAAACGCCGACAGCCCTGTAAGGGCGAAACAACGGAAGTTTCGCCCTTACAGGGCTACCATGGTGAACGGGGGCCTCCAAGTCCCAGGGCGTTGCCCTGGGCTGACATGTTGCACGCCTTCGGCGTTGCCAAGGCTCCCAACAGCACTTGCACAACGTTGTTGAGCATTGGCGGTGTTGTACATGAGTCGGGATCGCACGCCGCCGCGAGGCTCTTGGCCTCGAAACAATTCACCCGCCGCGTCGTGCTCGAAAAGTGGTTTCTCCACATGCACGACCCGCCGCTGGCGGCCGGGCAACGCGATTCCGCAGCACTGCTGGACAAGCCAGCAGTCGCACCCGTCCGGTGAAGCGGTAGGTCAGGCACTCCCGTGCCTGACCCGTATCGAAGACGGCGAACGCGCGTCCTCCGACGTGAAGGACCGCGCGTTGCGCTGTCAGGCACGGGGGTGCCTGACCTACCCCTTCTCGCCCTTTGCTCTGCGAACCGCTTCTCGATATACCGATTGAACAAACTCCGAACCATACTTGCGTTCTAAGCTCCTAATGCCGAAATGAAAACGTGCCACTCGATTGAAATGGTCCATGAAGGCGACATTGATCGTGGCACCGCCTACGGCACCAGCAACGGGTAGCGACTGCGCGACGAATTTTTCGGTAACGGTCACGTTGAACCGCGCGGCAATTCTGCCGATTAAGTTGACTAACAACGGAGCGGTGCCTCTCTGTATGGCCGCCGCAAGCTCTTCGGCACTCATACCTGCTACGAATCTGGCAGCAGCCGCGACGGCTACTTCGAATGCCGCCCTCGCGGTTAGGTAAGCGCTATCCATTTCATCGTCGCCTTTGGCAGTACCACCAAGACAGAATACGCCCATGCACTGAAAACGAACTGTGGGGTCGCCTATGTCTTCGCCAAATTCTTTGGCAATCGACGCGATCGATCGAAACATGATCGTCGTCGTGATCGGGAGCTCAATCGGAATGCCAGCAACCCCAAAAAAACCTCCCGCTGTTCCCGTAACCCCGACGGAGAGAGTGTGCCAGAAACCGGCGTTTGATCCTACGTCGCCAATGTTGTCCCCGATCGTGATATCGTTACCGGACGCGCCGGCCGGCATCGTCCGAATCGCGACAGTCATCGCAGTCCGAAGTGCGATGTCGATGGCATTCTTGACAATATCAGGTGACACCTTTTCAATTCCCTGCGTCAGCAGCGCCAAAGGCTTGCCGAGTGTGTCGGCCAAACGCAGTAGGAAGGACGGATTCTCAAGATAGGCGGCCGCATCGTTGATAAACTGCGCTTCATTCTGCAGAAGTTCATGTGGCATGCTGCAATCTCGTTATTCCGTGACTTCCAAGGGTTAGAAACGCTGTCAGGAACCAAATCTCGTCCGGTTCGAGCTAAACCTTCAACCCTTCCGGCAACATTGGCAGGTTGGTTAGTCGCACGCCGGTGGCGTTGAAGATGGCTTCGGCGATGGCCGGGGCGACGCACACGATTGGCGTTTCACCGGCGCCGATCGGGGGCAAGTCCCTGCGGTCGAGAAGGACCGTTTCGAGCTGCGGCAGGTCGCTGAAGCGGGGGACGCGGTAACGCGAGAATTTTGGGTTCGTGATTTTGCCGTCGTCGAAGCGGATGGCCTCGAACAGCGCTCCGCCCAAACCCATCACGACCGCCCCCTCGACCTGGTTCTTCAGGTGATCGGGGTTCATGATCGCGCCGCACTCAAAGGCCGTCACGGCGCGCACAACCTGAACCTTGCCGCCGGTGCGATCGACCGCCACTTCAACCGCCGTGGCGACGTAACTGTTCTTCTCGCTGCCGCCGGCGATGCCGAACCCGTGCCCGGCGGCCGGTTTGGCCGAGCCCCAGCCGAACGCTTTGGCCGCCGCTTCCAGCACCGCCCGTAGCCGCGGGTCTTTCAAGTTCTTCAGGCGAAACTCCAACGTGTCCAGGCCCACCGCGTGCGCCAGCGCGTCCATCTGGCTCTCGCGGGCGAAATGGTTGGCCGTGGCCGCCAGCGCCCGATACGAACCCTGCCGCAGCGGCGAGGGGGCCGAGTGGAAGGCGATTCGCTGATGGGGCACCTCGTACAGCGTGCGAATGGCCGACGCGCCGGAGTTGTAATTGTGAAAGTCCCAAGCCACGAGCGTGCCGTCCTTGCTCGCGCCGGCGCTGACTTCGATGACACCGGCCGGTCGGAAGTAGGCCCAACTGAATTCCTCCTCGCGGGTCCAGACCAGCTTCACCGGCTTGACCGCCGCCTTGGCCAGCCGGGCCGCTTCGACCGCGGCCTCGCCGGTGTGCTTGCCGCCGTAGCCCGAGCCCATGTCGGGCACGATCACGCGGACCTGTTCCGGCTTGAGCCGCAGCGCCGCCACCAGCTCGCCGCGCACGCCAAAGGGGCGCTGCGTGCCGGTCCACACTGTCAGCTTGCCGTCGACCCACTCGGCCACCGCCGCTCGCGGCTCCAGCGGAGCGTGCGCGATGTAGGCCACCGTATAGGTCGTTTCGACCTTGTGGTCGGCCTCGGCCAGCCCCGACTCGATCGAGCCGCGGTTGTAGTTCGATCGCCCGCCGCGCGAGCCGGAGCTTCCCTCGGGCGTCTTCTTCATTTCGGCAAACAACTCGCGATCGGAAAACTTCGGTCCGGCTTTCCACTGCGCTTCGATCGCTTCGATGGCCCGCTCGGCCTGCCGCACGCTGGGGGCCGCCACGCCGACGAACTCGCCGTCTCTGACGACCGTGACGCCGTCGATCGCCTGTGCGGCGGCCAGATCGACCGATTCGATCTTTGCCCCCAGGTTCTCGGGACGCAGGATTTTTCCAAACAACATGTCCGGCCGGGCGATGTCGGACGCATACCGATGCTTGCCGGTGACCATCGCGCGGCCATCGACCTTCGCGAGCGACGTGCCTTCGACCTTCCACTCGGCCACGGGCGTGACGGCCGCCGAAGTGGAAACAGTCTTGGTGAGCTTTTGACCCTTGGCCAATTCGCCAAAGCCGACCGATCGCATCGTGGGC
>CAZUPX010000533.1:0-2290 GCA_964622155.1 uncultured Planctomycetaceae bacterium
TCGAAGCCAGCGGCCCGTGTAAAAGCCGACCGACTGGCCATCGGGGGAAAAGAACGGCGACGTGGCGTGATCGGTACCCGGCAGCTCATGAGTTTGCTCCGGGTGAGCCATGGGGCGCAGATACAGCTTTGTCTCCCCTTCCTTGCCGCCGATGTACACCAGATGCGAGCCGTCGGGCGAGAGCGCAACTCGAAATCCTATCGAATAAGAAATGCCACCCCACGCCGGGCTGATATTCATGGCTGAATCGGGCGATAGCGTAATCGTGGAGCGGACAACGGGGAGTGAAACTTGGGCTGGCTGATCCGGCGGCGATGCCGGACGAATGGCATTCCAAATCGCAGCGCCGGCCAGGGATCCGACGATCAATCCGCCGCCGATCGCCGCTACGAGCCGTGAGCGGCGAATCCCGATCACACCTGCCGGCAAAGCGACGGCTGTTGAGGACGTGCGTGGATTGTTGGCGATCTGGCTGAGCTCTATCCGCGCATCGCCGATGTCGCACAATCGGTTACGCAGATCCTTCGCCAGGCACCGCTCTAGCAACTCGCGAAGCCGGGTGGGCATATGCTCGGGCAGATTCTCCCAACCCGGGTCTGCCGTGAGAATCTTGGCCAGCGTGTCGGAACCCGTTTCGCCTTGAAACGCGCGGCGGCCAGCCAGAGCCTCGTAAAGACAGCAGCCGAAAGCCCAGATGTCCGTCCGCTTATCGACCGGCTTACCGCGGGCCTGTTCGGGACTCATGTAGGCGGGCGTCCCGAGCACCTGACCCTCGATGCTGGTGCCAGCTCCATCCGCGTTCCAAGGCGACGTCACCTCGGCGCCCGAGGACGAGGATTGGGCCTCAGCCGCCTTGGCCAGCCCAAAATCCAGCACGCTGACTTTGCCATCGTCGGTGATCTTGATGTTGGCCGGCTTCAGATCGCGGTGAATGACGCCTTGCTGATGAGCGGCGTCCAGGCCCTCTGCAATTTGACCAAAATACTTCAGGACGTCGTCCAGTGGCAGCGGCCCTTGGCTGATCCGCTGGGCGAGCGTCTTGCCGTCGACCAACTCCATAACGAGAAAGCGCACGCCATCGGCTTCCTCCAGGTCGTAAATGTGGGCGACATTCGGGTGGTTCAGCGCTGCCAGCAGCCGTGCCTCGCGTTGAAACCGTGCTAGTCGATCGCGGTCATTGGCAAATTCTTCGGGCAGGACCTTGATCGCCACCTCGCGCCCCAGCTTCGTATCCCGTGCACGATAGACCTCCCCCATCCCACCGACGCCAAGCAGCGTCGAGACTTCGAAGACTCCGAGCTTTGTGCCTGACGGGACTGACAAGTGCGACTTGACCTCGATCGTGGCAAACTGGTTCTGTCAGATTTGCGTGCCAGGCACCAAGCATACCAGTTGCATCGCGCGATTTCGACAAGGCAACACGCTCATGGACGGAGGCAGGTGCGGCCGCGCGGAAATGAGGCTCGCGGCAGACCTAAGCATGGGCATGCTCGCGCTTGCGCGAACATGGCACCCGACCCGAGCGAAGCGCCCTACTTTATCGCTCGGCCGATCATGAATCCTTGCGCCTCTCAGACGACGGCTTGTTCGGCTGCGAGCGGGCGGGAGCCCGGGGGGAATGGCTGTCGCGGGACTCGAACCAGGTAAGGAATTTTTGCACGTCGTTGGCGGCCAGGTATATCCAGTAGATGCCCGCCACAATGCCGCCCATGGCGCATCCGAACAGGATTTGGTGTCCGAAGGGCCGCAGTCTTAGCACCACGAAACTGGCGAGCAGGAACCCGGCGGCGGTCGCGGAACGGATCAGGATGAGGTTCAAGAGTTGCTTGTGGCCGTGAATGTGGATCGCCATGCGAGCCTGCGCATTGGCCAAGTCGCGCATCGCCGCCAGGTCACTGACCGGCATCCGCGGACGCGGAGTCAGGTCTCGAAGGGCTGGCTGCGATGCGATCAACGGCGGCCGCTCGGCCGTTGGTTCGCTCTTGGGCGGCTCAGCTTGCGGTCGCTCTTCTTGCACGAGGGTGTCGCTCTTGCGCTGGCGACGCCGTGACGGCTCAACAACAACTGCGCTGGGAGCTTTCCCGCCGCGCATGCGAGTCAACAGGGCCGCCATGTACGATGCGACCGATTCCTCGTCGTCTGGTCCTTGCGGGGCCTCCTCGGTGCACCGCTGGGCTGGTGCGCCGGGGCTCTCGGCCGACGGGCCCTCCTCGGCCAAGTCTTGCTCTTGGTCCTCGTCGCTGCTTTCGGCGAGTTGCGATTGCTGATCGACTTGCCGGGCGTTGCGCGC
>CAZUPX010000534.1:0-3595 GCA_964622155.1 uncultured Planctomycetaceae bacterium
GATCGGCGTCCACGTGTGACGCGTCAAGCGTGTTGTCCACGAGGCTCGATAGCGACCAGCCGCCGTCGGGACGCTCGGCCGACATCAACCGCCCCAAAACTTCGGCTTTGGCATCGGCAGCCATCAAGCCGTCGATATACACGGATGCCCAAAGCAGCATCGCGCTCTCGTGCAGACTGGCCGGCTTCGTGCTGCTTAAGAATCGGCGAATGCCGTCCAGGCCTGCGGTGGCGCGTGGGGTGTTGGCGTAGTCGTCGGGAGCCATTCCCGTGGCGATGGCAGCCAAGGTCACGCCGTAGTGGTCGTTGGTCTTCAGCGGCGGAGTGTCACGAAACGGCCAACGCCAGCCGCCGTCCGTGCGCTGCAGCGTCCACATCCGCTCGAGCGCTTGCCGGGTCAATGGATGAAGTTTTCCCGTGGTCGCTCGGTCATTGATGGCCAAGGCGCTGGCCACTCCAATGGCCACCGCCCCTTCGACGTCGTCACACGAGTAATCCGGCATGGCCTCCCGCGTCCCGGCGGCGACCTCTTCGAAGAACTGGCGCACTTCGGCCGATGGGGGCGAGAGCGACTTGAGGGCCCCGCGGCACATCATATACGGCAGCATCGTGTGACAGGACACGCAGGCATGGCTCTTCTGCCATTCCAAGGCGGTGCTGTCCAGATATCGCGCCGCGCGCTCCAACGAGAACATCTCGCCGCAGGGCTCGTCCGCCACTATCTCGGCCGGCGAATCGACAACGCCAGGCGCGGCCGGCTCGTCGGCATACGCGGCCGACGCGATGCAAGCAAACAACAAAATGACCGGGCCGGTGAATCTTGCCATCGCATCAGTATAGGCGACGAACGGATCACTTGGCTGCCGCGGCGGGCGCATTTTGTGGTCGCGGGCTACCACGGGAGCTCAACTCGTCCTTGATCACCACTCCGCCCTTCATGACGAAGCCGACCTTTTCCAGCACGCGCACGTCCTTGAGCGGGTCGCCCGACACGGCGATCATGTCGGCGTACAGGCCCGGCGTCACGCGGCCGTAGTCTTTCGAGCCACCGAGCAGTTCGGCAGCGTCACTGGTTGCCGCGCGGATGGCTCGGGCCGGCGTGCAGCCGTACTTGACCATGTAGTAGAACTGTTTGGCGTTGTCGCCGTGCGGGTAAACGCCAGCGTCGGTGCCAAAGGCAACTCGCACTCCCGCCTTGACGCACTTAGCGAAATTGTCGCGCTGTAGTTGGCCGAGAGCGCGTTCCTTGTCGATCGATTCTTGCGGCAGCTTGAACTCGATCGCCTTGCCCAGCAGGTAATCGTCGTTATAGATGTCGGCCACAAGCCAGGCCTTCTGCTTCAGCAGCATCTGAATACCCTCGTCGTCGATCAGGCTGCCATGCTCGATCGAGTCGACGCCCGCAACCAGCGCATTCTTGATGCCCTGGGCGCCGTGTGCATGAGCGGCCACCTTGCGGCCGGTGGCGTGTGCCTCTTCGACCGCGGCCTTCAATTCCTCGACGGTGAATTGCGCCGCACCGGGCGAGTCGCCCCGCGACAGCACGCCGCCGGTTGCGCAGATCTTGATCAGATCGACACCATGTTTAATCTGCGCGCGGGTGACTTGCCGTACCTGGTCGGGCCCGTCGGCGATCGAAAAATCGCGCTCGTTCGGAAACAGGCTGACGCGGACGTGCGGCGCAAAGCGGTTCAAATCGCCGTGTCCGCCGGTCATCGAAATGCCCGGCCCGCTGGTCACGACGCGTGGGCCAACGATAAAGCCCTCGTCGATCGACTCGCGCAGATCGACTGCTAGAAACGGCTTCGACCCCACGTCGCGCACGGCGGTAAACCCCGCTTCGAGCGTCTTACGGGCATTAATGACGGCGGCGAAGGCCGCGGTGTAGGGCGTGTTCTTGAAGCGGTAGATCTCGTCGTATCGGTCCGCTCGCCCGGCCAGGTGCGTGTGGCAATCGATCAGTCCGGGCAGCAAGGTCGCACTCGATAGATCGATGATGTCCGCCCCGTCGGGGATCACCACGTCGGCGATCGGCCCGATGCTCTTGATTCGCCCACCCTCGACGACGACCGCGACGTTGCGCTGATAGTTATCGCCGGTGCCGTCGAACAACTGGCCAGCTTTGATGACGACAGTGTGCTTCGCCTCGTCGGCGGCCGCGGCGTTCTGGCATTGCACTGTCGAGAATGCGACCAGAAGGATGCCGGCAATTGTAAGCGATCGAATCACGGCAGAGCCCTCCGTAGGATATACGCTCGACAGGCGGCGATGCCAGTGAGCATACCTCCTCTTTTAGTTCCGAGGGGGGTGTCGCGTCAAGCTCGCGCATTTTCCGAAATCCCGCTCCCTAAGTTCACTTCCCTCCACCGGGCCCATGCTCCGCACGGTGCCCGGCGAGGGAAGCGGCCTGTTCGGTCACAGTTTCGTCAGCAACGCTTCCAGCGTGATGGAGGGCGTGATTGTCGGCAGGTAAGTGTGGTTGATGTCATTGATCAGTGTCGCCGTGTCGGAAATGTTCAACCGCAGATGCACGATCGTGGCGTTGCCGGCGCGGTCCTTGATGATGAAAGTCAGGACCACGAACGTGCCGGCGGGGTCGGTCTGGACGGCCGAGACGTGCTCGGCGTCGTTCAGTTTGAATTCCTGGTAGAAGTGCATCCTGCCGAAGCTGTTGTCGATGATGTCTCCTTGCACCACGAACGTGCTGCCGTTAGCCAGGTCGGCGGCGTTGATAGTCGTCGGCGAGTTCGGATTCAGGACGAACGAGGGCGCCACATTGTCGGCATAGACAAGCAACGTACGGGTCGCGCCCAGGATCTGGCGAGTGACCAGGTTCCAGCCGTTGACCAGCAAGGTCGGCGTCGTTTCCTTGACTGTCACGTAGCCACTCTTGTCGGCCCCAGCGCCGGTGGGATCGAGAACCTTGAACCTGAGAAAATATGGTCCGGTGTCGGCATTGAAATACTTCCTGCTCAGCAATTGCAGATCCGGCTGATACTTGGACTTCGACCCGATCAATCCGTCGATCCGCGGATTTGAAGCCGTCGCATCGGCCGGCGCCAACACGCCGCCGATCGCCAGACCATACTCATCGAAGATCTGCTGGTTGGTCTTGTCGATCAGCTCGGCAGGAACATAGTCGGCCACGCCGCTGGTCGATGACGAGTCAAACGGCTCGAAGCCGCCGGCTTGCTGCTTGTAGTACAACTGACGGTCGTTGACGGTCACCGTGCCCATCTGAATCACATCGGGATTGAAAATCCGCGTGATGTCGCGCTCCTTGGGGTTGAAATTGCTGGCCAGCGCGATGTCGAACTGAGTTTTTCCCTTGAGGGCCGTTGCGCTGAGCGTGCCAAATTGGGGGTTCGCGGGATCGAGATTGCCAGCCGCGTCGGTGTTGCCATTGATATTCACCACGCGCTTGCGGCTGTTGGCCGTGGAAATCAGAATGCTCCGAACGTTGTTGAAGTAGCCGCCGCTAATCTCGTTGAGACCGTTGACCGGCACGTCGATTCCGACCTCCCAGCCCGAAGCGTGAACGTGGTCGTATACGATGTTGCGCGTCACGTCATTTCGCGCAAATGCCGTGCCACCAG
>CAZUPX010000535.1:0-5925 GCA_964622155.1 uncultured Planctomycetaceae bacterium
TGCCGTGCCGATTTGTTCGGCGCCTTCGGCGTCGGGGCCACGACGCCGTAGGCGTCAAACATGTCAGCCCGCGGCATCGCCGTGGGGTTCGTGAACATCGCAACCCGCGGAGCCCTGTCAGGGCGACACAGTCAGGACCACAAATGGCGCTCGTCCACCACGATGCCGTGGCGCGCGAGCAATTTCCGCAGCTCATCCTGAAACGTCATGCGTCGGTGATGCTCCGCTTGGCGCTCGATGTATTTCTTGACGTCCGACACGTTCGATTCGCTGACGGAAAAAGCGCCGTAGCCGTTCTGCCACGAGAAATCGGCCAATTCGGTCCCGAGTGTCTTGATCCATTTGGAAGAGCTTTTCTTGGCTTCTTCGACGATTTTTTTCAAAGGATGGTTCTTGCTGAGCAGGAAAAGCGAGTGGACGTGATCGTCGTGGCCGCCAATCACGATTGCAGGGCTCTCCCATTGCTCAAAAATACCAGCGAGATAGGCATATAGCCGCGGCCGCAGCGCTGCTTTGAGCCAGGGGTGGCGATCCTTGGTGCTGAAGATGAGATGGATCGTGTTTTTCGCCAGCGATTGCGGCATGGTTTCGACTTTGGCTTGCCGAGGCGTGGTTGTGTCGGCCCTACAGGGCTTTGTTGTTCGGCCCTGATTCTAACCACAGGGCGTTGCCCTGTGCTGGTTTGTTCGCCGCCTTCAGCGGCGGGGCGGCAACGCGGTCGGCGCGAAAGACGTCGAGTGCGTCGCGTCCCAACGCCGTAGGCGTAAAACATGTCAGACCAGGGCAACGCCCTGGGGATCGTGAAAACAGCACAAGCCAAGCAAGCCCTGCAAGGGCGCAACAAATCAGGACCACAAATAGCGCTCGTCCACCGGAATTCCATGTCGCGCGAACAATTGGCGCAATTCATCCTGAAACGTCATCCGGTGATGATGTTCGGTTTGGCGTTCGATGTATTTTCGGACTTCGGCGACGTTCGATTCGCTAACCGAAAAGGCTCCGTAGCCATTCTGCCATGAAAAACCGGCCATTTCCTTGCCCAGAGTTTTCATCCACTTCGAGGAGCCCTTCTTGACTTCTTCGACGACCTTCGCGAGCGCGTAGTTCTTGCTGAGCAGGAAGAGCGCATGAACGTGATCGTCATGGCCGCCGATCACGATCGCCGGGCTTTCCCACTGCTCGAAGATGCCCGCCAACTAGGCGAACAAGCGTGGACGCACTTCATTCTTAAGCCACGTCCGGCGACCCTTCGTGCTGAAGACCAGATGGATCGTGTTTTTTGCCAGCGATTGGGGCATCGCGTCGACGACAGAATGGTTTCGCCCCTACAGGGCTGGTGTTTTCCCTTGGGTCATTGTAACCCAGGCCGGTGGCCTGGGCTGACTTGTTGGATGCCTGCGGCGTCTTGGTCCCGATTCCCTGCGACGCATCTTAACTCTCGCCGTTGTCCTGCGCCGCGGTGAGTAGCTAACGGTCGAATGTCGCGCCCCAAGCCGATCACCTCGCAACGGTTCGCTGCGTTTCCCGGTTGAAGCAAAGCCCCATCCTACCTTACGTACCTCACTTCGAAATCGTCGTGCGGCCATTACGATTGAAGTATGGCCGATCTCACCACGCTCGTTGGCATTGAGGTCGAGGTTGCCGACACGGCGGACTACCACATGAATCCGGTGCCCAAGGGCATCGACCCCTTGGGTACCGAGAACGTCTCGTGCATGTTGACGTCCGAAACCCAGCATGTAGGATGGTCTACACGCCGTTTAGTCCCGCCGCGTCGCGAGGAACCTGATTGTGAAGCCAGGGCTCGCCCTTCTCTTGACGCTGTCGATGCTCGCCGCGGCCGGCGCCCAACAACCGGGCGACGCCGCCGAGACGTTTTTCGAGTCGAAGGTCAGGCCGGTGCTGGCGGGCCGGTGCTTCAAATGTCATGGGGGCGAGAAGACTTCGAGCGGCCTGCGGGTCGATTCGCGCGAGGCGCTGTTGCGCGGTGGAGACAATGGCCCTGCCGTCGTGCCCGGTGATCCTGCGGCAAGTCTCTTGATCCGGGCGATCCGCCGCGGCGAAGAGCGGAAGATGCCTCCGGATGAACCGCTCGCGGCCGATGTCGTCGACGCGCTCGAGAAATGGGTCAGCCAGGGGGCGGAGTGGCCGGCGCGAGCCGCGGCAATAGCCGCGTTTGCTGCCCAGCGACATTGGGCATTTACGCCGGTCGCGGACGTGGCGCTGCCCGATGATCCCAGCGGTTGGTCCGAAACGCCGATCGATCGCTTCATCGCCGCCAAGTTGGCCGAACACGGGTTGCGGCCCCGGCCGCCGGCCGAACGACGGACACTGTTGCGCCGAGTCACCTTCGACCTGATCGGGCTTCCGCCGACGCCCCAGGAGCTCGATGCGTTTGTCAACGACGACTTGCCGGAGGCCTTCGAATTGGTAATCGAGCGACTGCTGGCGTCGCCGCTGTACGGAGAGCGATGGGGGCGGCATTGGATGGATGTGGTGCGCTATGCCGACACGGCCGGCGACAACGCCGACTATCCGGTGCCCGAAGTGCGCCGATATCGGGACTATATTATCGACGCCTTCAACGCCGACAAGCCATACGACGTGTTCGTTCGCGAGCAGTTGGCCGGCGACATCCTGGCCCGACTTCAACCGGATGATCGCGGCAGGTACGCCGAGCGCGTCGCCGCGACCGGTTTTCTGGCGCTGTCGCGACGTTACGCCACGGCGCCGTACGAACTGTGGCACTTGACGCTGGAAGATACGATCGACACGACTGGCCGGGCGCTGATGGGGCTGTCGCTACGCTGTGCCCGGTGTCACGATCACAAGTTCGATCCGATCACGACCGAGGACTACTACGCACTGTACGGCATCTTTTCCAGCACGCAGTTTCCCTGGGCCGGCGGAGAGGAATTGCAGTCGAAGAAGTTCGATCGCCAGCACTTCGTGTCGCTGGCGCCGCCTGACGACGCCGCGCCAAAGTTGGCGGCTTATGGCCAGGCAATCTCCGCGCTAGAGGCCGAAATCAATCGCGTCGAGACCGAGGACCCTGACGCCAAGCGCGTGGCGAAATTGGATGCGCAGCTAAAGACTCGTACCGACGCGGCGGCGACGTCACAAGGGTCCGACTCCTCAAAGACCGAGTTGGACGAACTGAAGAAACAGCGAGGCGAGATCAACCGCCGCCTGCAAGCCACGCTCGAAGCGTTGCGCGCGCGCCTGCGGCAGTTACGCCGGACCGGGTTGCCCCTTGACCTGCCGGGTGCCTATGCCGTCGCCGATGGCCAGGTCGCCGACGCTCGCGTGCAACGCCGCGGTGAGCCCGCCGACGCGCGCGAGCTGGTTCCGCGCGGCGTGCCGAAGTTCCTCCCACATGGCGAGACGCTGACGATTCCCGCCGGCGCCAGCGGTCGCCGCGAACTGGCCGAATGGCTTACGCGGTCGGACCATCCTTTGACGGCCAGGGTGATGGTCAATCGCATCTGGCAGCATCATTTTGGCAAGGGGCTTGTTACGACGCCTTCGGACTTCGGCCTGCGGGGAAACGCGCCAACACACCCCGAGTTGCTCGACTGGCTGACCGCGCAATTCGTCAAGGACGGTTGGTCGATCAAGAACCTGCACCGTTTGATCGTACGTTCCAAGACGTATCAGCTTTCGAGCGGCAATGACGACGCCAACGCCGCTGGCGACCCGAGCAATCGCTGGTACTGGCGATTCGATCGGCAGCGGCTCGAGGCGGAGGCGATCCGCGATGCGATGCTGGCGGTCGCCGGAGGGCTCGATTGCCGGGTCCCCGCAGACCATCCATTTCCGCCCATCGCCGATTGGAACTGGACGCAGCACAGCCCGTTCAAGGCCGTCTATCCGTCGAGCTATCGCAGTGTGTACCTGATGACCCAGCGGCTGCAGCGGCATCCGTACCTGGCATTGTTCGACGGTCCGGATCCGAACCTGTCGACCGATGTTCGGACCAGCGCCACGGTGCCGCTGCAAGCGTTGTATTTGATGAACAATCCGTTTGTGGCCGAGCAGTCCGCCGCGTTTGCTCGACGGCTCATGGACGCCCAGAGCGATCCCGCCGCGCGCTTGGGATTGGCCTATACGATTGCTTACGGTCGCGAGCCGCGAGCAGCCGAGCGCGACGAGGGAATGAAGTATCTTGAGGCGTACCGTGCCGAGAGTGCGTCAGCCGGGGCCGAGTCGTCCGAGGCACAACGCGAGGCCTGGACCAGCTATGCTCGAGTGCTGCTGACCGCCAGCGAGTTTGTGTATATTGACTGAGTGGGTGGCACTGGCGTGTCGCCAGTGCAAGTGTAGTGCACGGGCTGGATGCCCGTGCCACCCGACAGATTAGCGCCGTCGCCCGAGTATCGAGCCATGAGTGCCGGCAACATAATCCGCCGCCGCGACTTCCTGGCCAGGTGCTCTTCGGCTTGCGCGCTTGTAGGAGGCGGTTCGTTATACGGCCGGCTTTCGTTGGCAGCCGAGCACGGTGGCGGGCACCCGCTGGCCCCGCGGCCCGGACATTTCGAGGCCAAGGCCAAGAATCTGATCTTCATTTTCCTGACCGGCGGATTCTCGCACGTCGACACATTCGATCCCAAGCCGAGGCTGGCGGCCGATCAAGGGAAGACCGTCAGCGCCGAGAGTCTTCGCGACATTACGACCCAGCCGCTGCTTCCGTCGCCGTTCAAGTTCGCGCCGACCGGCCAGAGTGGGCTGCCGATCAGCGAACTGTTTCCCCAGTTGGCCACCGTGGCCGACGAGCTGTGCGTGATCCGCTCGCTGCACACAGACATCCTCGAGCACTTTCAGGCCACGCTGGCCATGCACTCGGGCTCGGCGACGATTCCGCTGCCCAGCATCGGAGCGTGGCTCAGCTACGGATTGGGAACGTTCAACGCCAATCTGCCGTCGTATGTCGTCCTGGCCGAGCACATACCGTATGCCGGGGCCCAAGTGTGGGACAACAACTTCCTGCCCCCGTATCACCAGGGCGTGCGAATCACGCCAGGCGACGAACCCATTCCGGACCTCCGCTCCAAGGCGCGTAACGTGCGCGTAGCCGAGTTGGAGCGGCTCATGCTTCGCGATTTGAATCGGGCCTACGCCGATGCGCGGCCCGACGATTTGGAGCTGCGCGCCCGAGCCAACACGTTTGACGTCGCTCATGGCATGATGCAGGTGGCGCCCGAAGCTTTTGATTTGGCTCGCGAGAGCACCGCGACGCTGACCGACTACGGTTCGCAGCCGGGCGATCAAAAATCGTTCGCCGCGCAGTGTATCCTCGCGCGCCGACTCGTCGAGCGCGGCGTGCGCGTGGTCGAGTTGATCGACACCGGCTCGCAGGACAATTGGGACGCCCACGGCGACATGCAGCAGCATCGCGGCAAGGCGGCGCGAGTGGACCGCGCTATCGCAACTCTAATTGGCGATCTACGAAAGCGGGGCCTGCTCGATTCGACGCTCGTGGCCATCTGCACCGAGTTCGGCCGTACGCCATGGAGTGACAACGGGAAAGGTCGCAACCACTGGCACCGAGCGTTTAGCTGTCTGCTGGCCGGCGCCGGCGTCAAGGGAGGCACCATCTACGGCGAAACCGACGAATACGGAGTCCGCGTGGTCCGCGATCCCTGCCACGTGCACGACTACCACGCGACGATTCTGCACCTGATGGGCATCGACCACACGCGACTCACCTACCGCTACGCTGGGCGAGACTACCGCCTGACCGATGTCTCGGGCAACGTGTTGCAGCCGATTCTGACGTAGCCGGCGCGCATGCAACTGCACATCGGGTGCCGGCAATTTGAATGGCCGCTGTGCGCGGCCACGTCAGCATGCTCACGCCAGCGTGAGCATGATACCCTGGCGGCTCTACAATCTCGCCTCAGGCGGACATCGACGCCGCGTAGCCGT
>CAZUPX010000536.1:0-6083 GCA_964622155.1 uncultured Planctomycetaceae bacterium
GTTGCGCGTGCCCTCGACGTTGATGGCGTGCGTCGCGGCCCCTCCGGTCCAGCCGATATGCACGTGCGCCGCGGCGTGCACGACCGATTCAACGCCGCACATTGCCGAAGCCACGCTCGCCGCGTCTCGCACGTCTCCGCGGACGACGTCGACCTCCAAACCGGCCAGGGGGCGAGGGTCGCTGTTGCCGCGCGCCAGGGCGCGCACGGCGATCCCCTTTTCCAGCAGTCGCCGCACCACGTTGTTGCCTATCAGGCCTGTCGCACCAGTGACCAGCGTCGTCATGCAAGGATTTCCAAGACCTCCCAGCGCCGACTGCTAGCGAAAGCGTCGGCGTTTTCAACAAGCCGAGATATTGCCAGAATGGCAGAGCTAGCCAATGGTGACAATCCAAAATAGAATGGATTCGGTAGAAGACTGGCTATCCAAAAGGGTCGTACAAAGAGGTCGTAAGCGTGCTAACCGAACAAGAAGTGACGCGCAGTTGGGCCAGGCTGTTCAAGGCCGAGGTCACGAACGAGACATTCGCGAAGGCCGAGACACTATTGGAAGAGCTGCGGCCCGAGAGCCCGCTGTGGCATCGACTGAGCTCTGAATTGGAAGAGCTGCGCGAGGCGAGCATGCCGGACTGAGCGACTTGCGCGACGGATTATCGGCGACACGAAGCGCGCATCGATGCGCGAGTTCGACAGTCGCAGGCGGCGCTAGCGATTGACTTCCACTCCAAAGTTGATGCCGTTGGAGTAGAACGTCTGGTGGATGCCGCCGGGCAGGATGCTGACCAGGTTTGGCCCGCTGTAGTCGATGCGATTGCTCGCGCGGGTAATATTGCCCATCACCAGCCCCGTGTAGCCGAACTTTAGCGCCACGTTGCTCGTTGCCTGATAGGAGAATTGCAGCCGCAGCTCACCGACCGGCGAGAACGTGGTGTCAAACGCGTGCGTTCGGCTGCCTAAGCCAAAGAATTGCAGGAAAGTGGGAGAGATCACGTCACCCAAGCTCGTTTTCTGATGCACGCTCTGAAAATTGGCCGCCCCCAGAAAGCGGGCCTCGGCCGACCAAATCCAGCGCGCACGCTGGTGGGCCCAGCGCAGTGCGATCTGCGGACCGACCATGTTGTTCTGCGCTCGTGTGCTCCACGTGCTGTCGATACCTAGCCCGAAGATCGGTAGGATGACGTCGTCCCCGTTGACGACGAACGTGTCGTCAAGTTGGAGAAATCGGACACCACACATCACGTCAACGTAACCGCCGTCGTGCAATCTCGGCGGCCGATAAAACCGCATCACTTCCACGCCATTGAGCTTCGCGACGTTCTTCATGTTGAGGAATACAAAGGTGGGCTGGAAGCCGAGCTGGTCAAAGTTCACACGTGCATGCTGCACCTGGTCAAACTGCCCCTGCGAAACGTGCTCAATCACGCTTACCAGCCAGCCGTAGTCGTTCGTGTCGACGTAGCCCACTTCGATCCGATTGCCCCACGCCGGGTTTGCCTTAAGCCATCCCGTGTCCGCTGTGTTGGTCGGTGGATCCTCGGCCGTCAGGCTGCCGATCTCGGCAGTAGCCGGCTTGGAGAACGACCAGTACAAGCGTTCGTAGCTGCCGAAGAACCCGATCTTCGGTCGCGGGCCGTTGCCGTATCCGCTGGTTTCCGCCGGGCCAAAAGGCCGGGCGAACGGCTCAAAACTCACGGGATTGAACCCAAAGAACGGACGATGCACCGCCGGCGTCGGATCCGAGTATTCGGCGTTGCCGTTCTCGTACGTCGGCTTGACGTCCTGGTAGTCGACGTTCGAGTGCGCGGGTATTTGCGCAACCGCGCGAGCGGTCAGCAAGACCAAGGCTCCCCACGACAGCATCCAAGTTGCCGTGCGTCGTGTCAGCATGTTTCGCATCAACCCTGGTTCGCAGGTCGGAGCGGTTCTGCTCGAGCGGTCCACCATGGACGGGCGCGAGCTTTTGGCGTTGACGGTAGTATCGGTCATGCCTGTCGCGTGAATTAAGTAAGACTGGCAAGCCCTTCCGAAAAAGCCGGTTGTAGGCCCGCAAAGAGCCGTCCTTGGCAAAACTGGGCAACTTGGCCCAAATGCGTGACCTGACCTTGAATCAATCGAGTACCGTGCAGAGCGCGCCGTCTGAGCTTACTCAGCCGACTGGCCCAGTTTGTCGCTGCCAGCGATGGCACGTATACTTATGCCAATGCCGCTATGTTGGCAGCAGCCGGTTGCTGCGTGAAGGAGGTTTGAACTTGAAAAATAGAACGGTCAGCCCCCTCTCGTCGATATGGTTCTGGCTCGCCTGCCTGCTGGCGCCGCTAGCGACGGCCAAGTGCCTGGCCAAGGAGCCCGACGCGGCGGCCAACACTCGCACCCGATTTGTCCGTGTTGAGAAGGACAAGGCCGGCAACCCGGCAAGCCTGCAGACGGCCATTGTTCGCTTTAGTGATCCGAACAAGGGCGATTTGTCCGTCGACCTGATCGGCGCGGTTCACGTGGGCGAGAAGGCTTATTACGAGGCCCTCAACGATCTGTTCAAAAAGTACAACGTCGTGTTGTACGAGCTCGTCGCTCCGCCGGGTACCAGGATTCCCAAGGGAACCAGGCCCGGGAGCCACCCCGTGGCGATGCTCCAAAACGGGTTGAAGGACATGCTGGGACTGGAGCACCAGTTGCAGTACATCGACTACACAAAGGACAATCTGGTCCATGCGGACATGTCGCCCGATCAGTTCTCAAAATCGATGGCCAATCGTGGCGAAAGCGTTGTGGGCATGGTTTTCCGCATGATGGGAGCGGGGATCGCCCAACAGACGAAGCTGGATGCTCAGGGGGGAATGTCGGAGGTCGATCTGCTGGCGGCGCTGTTCGACTCGGACCGTCCTGCCGCCATGAAGCGCTTATTTGCCAAACAGTTTGAGAGCCTCGAAGACCTCATGCAGGTCCTGGAAGGCCCCCAGGGCTCGACCATCATCACCGAACGCAACAAGGTTGCACTGACGAAGCTTTCGGAGCAGATTGCCGCGGGCAAAAAGACGATCGGCATCTTCTATGGTGCTGGCCACCTGGGCGACATGGAAAAGCGACTGACGGCCGATTTTCACCTGCAGCGCGGCGCTGAGCATTGGCTGACTGCCTGGCAGCTCGAAAAGCCTGTGGACCAGGCTGGCTCACCCGAGCCCGAGCGTGAAGGCGCCACGAAGTAGGCGCACCACTCGGTGCGACCTACTCTCTTTTCGGCCCCACCTTTGCCGCGGACTGCACACGACTCGCAGTTGCTCAGGCTTCTCTTGCTTCGCGCTCGAATGTGCCCGTCCGATCGAGCTGTCACATTGTTCCTTTACACTTCGAAATCGATTCTCCATACTGGTGCGTCGCAAGTGGCGGCGGTTACGCGCGCTGGTGTTTTTCACGGAGTCAGAGCACGCGAGCGCGGAGAAGCTTTGAATGGCAGGTCTCTCGGTCAACGAAATGACGACCTACCGCTGGTCGTTCGACGAGGACGTCAGGCAGTATCAGGCAGCGGGCATCGAGGCCATCGGAGTTTGGCGGCGGAAGTTGGCCGATTTCGGTGAAGAGAAGGGAATCAAGCTTTTAGCCCGCAGCGGACTGAAGGTCTCGAACCTGCTGTGGGCCGGCGGTTTCACCGGCAGCGACGGCCACACCTACCAGGAGAGCCTGGCCGATGCCGAGGACGCCCTGCAACTGGCCAATGCGTTGGGCGCTGGCAGTCTCATCGTCTACACGGGGGCCCGCAACGGACACACGCAGAACCACGCTCGGCGGTTGTTTGCCAGCGCGCTGGACGAATTGCTGCCTCGCGCCGAGCAGTCCAAGGTCGTGCTAGCCATCGAACCGATGCACAAGGGCTGCGCCGAGGAATGGACCTTTCTCACGACGCTCGACGAGGCCCTGTCGCTGGTCGAAAAAATCGATAGTCCGTATCTCAAGCTGGCATTTGACACCTATCATCTGGGGCACGACTGCCGCATTGTCGAGCGAATCGCATCGATCGCACAGTGGATTGGCATTGTGCATCTGGGCGACGGCGTCGACCCGCCCGACCACGAACAGAATCGGCGGTGCTTGGGCGAAGGAACCTTGCCGTTGTCGCGGATGGTGCAAGCCCTGCGGCGCGCCGGATATGAAGGTTACTTCGACGTCGAGCTGATCGGCGAAGAGATCGAACGCTGCGACTACAAGCAGTTGCTCGAGGGCGCCAAGGCCGCCTACCGGCAGTGGACGGCGGCGTAGAACATCAAAACACTCGGTTCAGTCCGTTGAGCGCGGCCACGCGATAGGCCTCGGCCATCGTGGGGTAGTTGAACGTCGTGTTGACGAAGTAGTTCAGCGTGTTGTTGGGCGGGGGCTGTGAGAAGATAGCCTGGCCGATGTGAATGATCTCGGCGGCGCTGGGGCCGAAACAGTGAATGCCCAACAAGGCCAGCGTCTCGCGGTGAAACAAGAGTTTCAGCATACCGACAGCCTGGCCCGTGATTTGCGCCCGCGCCAGGTGCTTGAACATGGCCTTGCCGACTTCGTAAGGAATCTTCTCATCGGTCAACTGCCGCTCCGTCTTGCCGATCGACGAGATTTCCGGGCTGGTATAGATGCCGGTGGGAATATCTTGCACGAGCCGATGGTTGGGATCGCCGCAAAAGTGGCTGGCGGCAAAGCGACCCTGATCGTAGCTGGCGCTGGCCAGCGCCGGGTAGCCGACCACGTCGCCGACGGCATAGATGTGCGGCTGCGAGGTTTGGTAGTGTTGGTTGACCTCGATCTGGCCGCGGTGGTTCGGCTGGATGCCAATGCACTCCAGTCCCAGGTCTTCGGTATTGCCGGCGCGGCCGTTGGCCCATAGCAGGTAATCGGTCTTGATCTTCTTGCCGCTGGCCAGGTGCAGGATGACGCCATCGTCGAGCGGCTCGACTCGCTCGCACTCCTCTTTGTGCAAAATTCGCACCCCGTTCTCGGCCAGGTGGTAGCCCAGCGCGTCGATAATCTCATCGTCCAAGAATGCCAACAGCTTGTCGCGCGTATCGATCAGAGTCACGCGAATCTTCATATTCCGAAGCATCGACGCATACTCGCATCCGACGACGCCGGCACCGTAGACGGCAATGCTCGACGGCGTGGTTTGCAGGGCCAGCAGCGTGTCGCTGTCCAAAACGCGGGGATGCGTGAAATCCACATCCTTGGGCCGAAATGGGCGCGAGCCGGTGGCAATCACAAACCCGTCGGCGCTCAGTTGCTTTGGCCCGCGATCGATCTCGATCGTGTGCGGGTCGACAAACCGCGCGCCGCCCGCCACCAGGGCAACGTCGTTGCGATTGTAAAATCCTTCGCGCATCTCGACTTGCTTGGCGATCACCGAGTTGGCCGTGGCCACCAGGTCGGGCAGGGAGAATCGCTCCTGATCGTCCAGGCGGCGGTGGGCCGCGCTTTGGTCGCACAAGTTGACGTGGTAGATCGCTTGCCGCAGCGCCTTGCTGGGAATCGTGGCCCAATGCGTGCAGCCGCCACCGACTTGCGAATAGCGCTCGATGGCCGCGACGTGCTTGCCGCCTTTGGAGGCCCGCATCGCGGCCCCTTCGCCGCCTGGTCCGGTGCCAATCACGATCAAGTCATAGTGCTGACAATCAACCATCAATCGCATCCTCGCGCGCGACGAAGGCCCGAGGCCCGCCAATCCCTGAACCGCTGGGCGTCTAACATAAAAGTCTCCGTGCGACCGAGCTTATTGCCGGCCCCTGGCGCCCTTAACCAGTTCGAGGCACACCAGCCGGTCGGCTCCGCGCACATAGAGCAAACCGTGTGAGACGATTGGCGCGGCCCAGGCCGGATACTTCAGTAGTTGTCGCCCTCGAAAACCAAACTCATTCGGCTCGGCTTCCTGCCGCAGCACTACCTCGGCCACCGGATCGTACTTGTTCGGATTAACGCGCAACAGCCGCAGCGTGCCGTCCTCGCTGAGACAGACAAAGTGGCCGTCGATATACAGCAGCGACGCACGAGTCAGGTCGGTTTGACTCCACATCACTTTACCCGTGGCCAGCTCGACGCACCGCAGCTCGGCGTTTTCCGTGT
>CAZUPX010000537.1:0-4971 GCA_964622155.1 uncultured Planctomycetaceae bacterium
ACCGCCGTAGGTGTCGACGATGATCTTGCGACCTGTCAAACCGCAGTCGCCGTGCGGGCCGCCCACGACAAAACGACCGGTCGGGTTAATGTGGTATTTGATCTCGCCGTTGACCAGGTCCGCGGGCAATAGCGGCTTGACGATCTGGTTGGTCACGTAATTGCGAATTTCGGCGGTCGAGACATCGGGCGAATGCTGCGTCGAGACCACCACGGTGTCGACTCGCAAGGCACGATGCCCGTCATACTCGATCGTCACCTGGCTCTTGCTGTCCGGCCGCAGCCAGGAAACTTCGTTCTTCTGTCGCGCGACGGTGAGCCGATTGAGAATGCGATGCGCCAGCGCGATCGGCAGCGGCATCAGCTCTTCGGTGTCGTGGCAGGCATAGCCAAACATCAGTCCCTGATCGCCCGCGCCGATTTCCTTGCCCTTGCTGTCGTTCGAATCGACTCCCTGCGCGATGTCGGGACTTTGCTTGTCGATCGAGATCATCACCGCGCAGGTACTGCCGTTGATGCCCATCTCATCGTCGGTATATCCCACGTCGCGAATCACTTGGCGAACCACGCCCGGGTAATCAACGACAGCCTTGCTCGTGATTTCTCCGGCCACGACCGCCAGCCCGGTAGTGACCAGCGTTTCGCAGGCCACGCGGCTCTGGGGGTCTTGCTCGAGCAGTGAGTCGAGGATGCCATCAGAAATCTGGTCGGCCAACTTATCCGGATGGCCCATGCTGACCGATTCGCTCGTGAACAAATATTTTCCCGATGCCACCGTAGTCTCCTGTAAAGCAAATAGCGGGCCGTGTAGGCGGGCCCTGGCAAGGTCTCGTCACCTGAAGGTCTAGCTCGGCATTATAGTCGGGCCAAGAAGCCGGTCGCAACTGGCACAAAAGCGCGGTATTGGAACAGTTTGAATCCGTTCAACGGAACAGCCGCGTCACGGCTTTTCGCCCTCAACGATCAAGTAGATGGGCGTTACCCAATCCTCCGGCAGGGCAATCGTTGTGAACTGAAGGATTTTATCAACGTCACGCGGCAAGATCGTTTTCTCCTCCGCGCTTGCTTCGTCCAATGCGATGGTTGTGAAGGCCCACTTGGCGTCAAAATAGGCGACCTCGATCCCGTAAGCGTTGATCAGTCGGAAGTGATAATTGGGCTTAAGCGCGCTACGCGACTTGTTGAAGTAGGAAATCGTCGCAGTGGTTTTGCCTAACACGATACGTTTGACGAGTGTGCCGCCGACCGCTGCCTCTCCTTCTTTGATTTGAATGACCTTCGTCCCGCGTGCGGAAGTAATCAGATCGACCTTCGTGAGCGTTATCGTCTGGGCGATGGCTTGCCCAGCGAGTAATGGCAAAATGACGACCGCGAGGAACATGGCAATTTTCTTCATTAAACCAACCTCCAAATTCGCGTAAGAGGAAAGCAATCTCATTGGCCCACGATTCTACCAGAGGGCTTAGTCGCCTGCCGGGGCGATTGCTGCGGGGTGCTTATCCAGGAAGCCCTGCATGTCCTCTAATACATATTCCAGAATGGCGGCCTTGTCCTTCTTGTGCTGCTTTGAGTAGCGGAGCGAAACACCGCCACAAACGCACCCCAAAGCGGCAAAGAGTACAAACACAAAGAGGATGATCACGCTGTACCAATTAATCGACTTGCTGCCGAAGTCGGCCGATCCCCAAAACGCCAGCGCCGAGAACGCCGAACTGGTCCCGGCACCCCAGCACCACCAGCCAAGCGCAGCATAGGAACTCGACGAATCCCTCGCTGCCCGTATCCGGTCCATAACAATCTTCCAGAATGTGATAGAGACCGGCGCCAAATCCTCTGTAGACGGATGCAGCAGGCGTCCGGGAAGTTTGAGCGCTTGGACTTTCGGCGGAGCGTCAGCCATTGCCAGCCTCCTTTCCCTTTGGGGGATAGAGGCCGAGAATGAATCCATTCAACAGAATCTGATTCCCGCAATTGCCGCAGACTATGGCAACGGATGGATAGCTGTTGCCAGCGTCCGTATTGCCGCGCACATCTCCAAGCAACAGGTTTGTCGGCCACTTTGCAATTTGCCAAACACTTTGTTCGCATTGGCGACATGGCGCTCTGTCCTTGCCCCATTTTTCGTCCAGCCACTTGTCGATTTTTTCGAGTTGTTCGTCACTCCATCCCTCAGGCTCTTTAGGCATAGCTGGATGCTCCTTGCGGCTCGTTGACGAACAAAGCCGAAAGGCATACCATGCATGTAACAAACCGGCATGGGCCTCACGGCTCACAGAAAAAGCCGCCAGTTAACCGCTGGCGGCTTTTTCATTGTACCGCCTCGAACAAATCTTCAAAGGTCCAGAGTCGATCCGTCACGCCCGCGAGCATCGCGGCTGGCAGCCGATAGCGACTGTTGATCGCATCCCGCGTGCGCCAGACCCAGTTGTAGTAGGCCATGAAAATCGACACGGCCGCTTGCAGGTTGGCGAGTTTCTTTGAGAAGCCGAGCGACGACCGAGTGAAGCACTTGGGCACAGGGCGCAAGACACTTGCTTTGCTGCTGTCTCAGCAATGTGTTGCCTCGGCGGGGTTGGTCAATGCAATTCCGCGACACAGCGCCCGATCTGGGCTTCAGGAAACAGCGGCTGAATGTGGCTTCGGTCCTTCGTCGAAAACGATCCCACGGGCAGTTCGATGTATCCCACGAATTCCGCCCCTAGCAGCGACCAGGCGAGCGGAACCGGCGTCGTTTCAAATGCAACGCTCTCACCCATCGCACAATGGCCGCCGCACGCGGCAATATGATCCATGAGTCGATTGCGCTCTTGCACCTGGTGGAGGTTCCAACCAAGCCAAACTCCGAACACCGTCACCACGACGAACAGCGTCCGCAGCGAAAACCGAAACCAGCGACGTTTAGGCGCGGGGGTCATAGGCTAACCATTGCGAGCGCATAGACGATCAGGAGCAAGGTTGTCCACAAAACTCGTTTCTTGCTGGGGATGAGATAGGCGACGAACGTCGACGCGGTGCCGCCCGCGGCAAGCACGGCGACAGCAAGAGGAGCGTGTGGGCGTGCGGCTTTTCCAAATTGATAGACCACGATTCCAATGCCCGCGAGCGCCGTGAGTACAAACAAGTCCGTCAAGCTAAACTGGTGCCAGGGTTTCTTCTGCGCTTCGCCCATCCCAGAAGTATATCAGGGACCGGCGATTTTCACGCTGCCTCATTCCGTTAGAATGACCCGGCTCGCACAATGCCGCGATGAGCGAAGCCGATTTCCCGTTGTTCGACGACGATCCATGCCCACGAAACCCTCGGCGTTCACCCAACTGGAAACGGGGCGGTTGATCCTGCGGCGTTTTTCCGATGCCGATCTTCTGGCCTTTCTTGCCTACTTGAATGATCCCCTGGTAGCTCGTTACCAGTCATGGGATGCGTACACGGAGCAGCAGGCCAGAGAGGTCATCGAAAAGCAGAGGATTCCTGAACCGGGCCAGCCTGACCAATGGTTCCTTTTCGCCGTTGAACTCAAACAAACGAAGACCCTCATCGGCCACGTCGCCTTCGGCGTGAAACAACAGGATCAGCGACAGGCTGAAATCGGCTTCACTTTCTCGCGTGAGCATCAGGGCAAGGGGTTAGCCAAAGAGGCGGTGGCGCGTGTATTGGAACACGCATTCACCAATCTCAACATGCATCGGATCATTGCGATCACTGACTGTGAAAATGAGCGTTCGGTGGCTTTACTGCGCAGATTGGGGATGCGGAGAGAAGCCCATTTCGTCATGAACATTTGGTTCAAGGGAAAGTGGGGATCGGAATATCTATATGCACTGTTGCGGGAAGAATACAGGGCATGAAAAGGCCGATCCGTGTCGGCCGATGTTCTCCGCCAAAATCGACGATATGACCACCCACTGTCTGTCTATTATGTGTCGTCGCACTACGACGCAGTCTCGGTATCAGGCCGCGGTTCGTTGGACGCGATCGACCAGTTGAGGCGAAGCCACCAGCGCGTCGAGCAAATCGGCCGTGCGACCGGCGGCGCCCAGTTGTGATGCCACGACGCGCTGCGCACGCTGCCCCAGCTCACGGGCCAGTTGCGGATTCTCCAGACAGCAGCGGACGAAAGTCACGAGCTCGCGACCGTCGCGGACCACCATCGCACCCTGCCCGGCCATGAGCGCGGCCACCACGTCACGGAAGTTGCGCGTGCAGGGGCCAAACGACACGGCGGCGCCGTAAGCGGCCGGCTCGATCATGTTCTGGCCGTTGCGTTTGCCCATGCTGCCCCCGACGTAGGCGATCTGGGCCGTGCCCCACCAGGCGGCCAACTCGCCAACCTTATCGACCAACAGGATGCGGGCACGCGGATCGGCCGGGCCACGGTCCAGGTGCGTTCGTCGCTGCCATGCCAGGCCGCTGGCGGAGAGCAACCGAGCGACTTCCGCGAAGCGTTCAGGATGACGCGGCACGATCACCAGCCGCAGATTGGGATGCGCCGCCGACAGTTGCCGGTACGCGTCGACGGCCAAACGTTCTTCGGGATCCTGCGTGCTGCCTGCAAGCAAGACGACGTCGCTGGCTTGAAAACCGGCGAGCCTGCTTAGCCGCACGGTCGACGGATTGTCGCGATCCGTCACAGCTCCGTCGAACTTGAGCGAGCCGGTAACAAAAACGGCATGATCCAGCGCGCCCAGCGCCAGGAATCGCTCGGCATAGCGCGGGGTCTGGGCTGCGATCAAATCGAGCCTGCTGAGCGTGTCCCGCACGAGTCCGCGCGCATGCAGATAGCCGGCGAAACTGCGGTCGCTCAAGCGTCCGTTGACGATCGCCACCTTGATGCCGGCATTCTTGGCGGCAGCAACCAGGTTGGGCCACAGCTCCAGCTCGACAAGCACGAGCAGCTTGGGCCGAATGCGATCCAGGGCACGCTTGACCGCCCAGGAGAAATCCAACGGGCAGTAAAACACGAGGTCTGCCGGGT
>CAZUPX010000538.1:0-7155 GCA_964622155.1 uncultured Planctomycetaceae bacterium
CGACACGAGGCCTGGCGCCGGTTGGCGCAGCGTCGCGGCCGCGCGGTGCGCCTGGTCGAAGAGCTGAATCTGCGAACCGGCCGCTTGCAGCCACTGTTGGAGAAGCTGGCCGAGATCGCGGCGCGGATGCAAGCCATACGAGTCCAACTTTCTGAGCTCGACAAGTATCCGTTTACTCCGGGACGCGAGGAACTGCGCAGCGAGCTGCACTACCTGATGCGCCTGTCTGCAGAAAGTGCCACAACGCTGCACCGCCGCGTGACTCGCACCGCCGATCTGCAGAAGCTCTACGATGCCGCCAAGCGCGTCCTGTCGGCCGGCAACCTGCGGCTGGTCGTGTCGATTGCCAAGCGATATCGCAACCGAGGGCTGAGCTTCCTCGACCTGATTCAAGAGGGCAACACGGGCTTGATGCGAGCGGTCGACAAGTTCGAATGTGCCCGCGGCTATAAATTCTCGACGTACGCCACGTGGTGGATTCGCCAGGCGATTACCCGTGCCATCGCCGACCAGAGCCGTACCATTCGAGTGCCGGTTCACATGATCGACGCCATGACTCGCGTGCGCAACGTGACTCGCGAGCTGGTGCAGAAAAACGGTTGCGAACCCAGCGTGGAGCAAACGGCGGACGCCGCGGGTTTGTCGCTGGAAGACACTCGCTGCATCATGAAGATGGCTCGTCAACCGCTGTCGCTCGATCAGCCCGTCGGCGATCACGAGGACAGCTATTTCGGCGAGTTCCTTGAGGACCATCGCGAGGACGACCCGCTATACGATTTTAATCAAGAGCTGCTCAAAAACCGGCTGTCGGAAGTCATGCAGAGCTTGAATCATCGCGAGCGTGAAATCCTTCGCATGCGTTACGGGCTGACCGACGGCTATGCCTACACGCTGGAAGAAGTCGGCAAGATATTTTCGGTCACTCGCGAGCGCGTGCGGCAGATCGAGGCCAAGGCCGTGCGAAAGTTGCAGCAGCCCTATCGCAGCCGAGACCTGTTGGGATTCCTGGATCGCGGCGAGTTGCCGAGCGTGGAATTGGCCCAAGAAGCGTGATACGCCGGGTGGCACGGGCATCTTGCCCGTGTCCTATCCCGATTGAGCCCGATCGCAATCATACGCCCGTCTCTTTACGGCGAGCTTGTTAATTGGGCGGCGACTGATAGCTGGCGACCGAAACGACTTTCGAGCCAGCCCCCAATAGCGGCCGCCGCGGTGGCATCGCCCGTGTCGTTCCAAGCCGGTGCGTTCCGCTCATACGCCGTTTGCCGGCACAAGCGCAACGGCCCGAGCAGGTCGACCAGAGGCACCTTGCGGGGCTCGGCGAATCCGGCCCACTTGCGCTGGGGCAGCTCGAGGTCGAGTTGCCCCGACGCATATCCCTGCCTGCGTGCGAGCGTCTCGGCCAGCATGGCATTGACTTGGAACTGGCCGGGCACCAGCACCAGTGCCACGGGTAATTTCTGAGCGCGGCAATCGGCCAGCACGCGATCGAGCGACGCGAACGCCTGTTGCCACAGTCGCCGCATCGCCTCGTCTTGCGGCGCGCGGCAAGAGGCCAGTTGCGGGGCCAAACGGTCGAGAAACGATTCGAAGTCGTCGCAACTCGCCGCTGGTCGTACAACAGTACCCGCCGCAGGCTCGCCCGAGCGTGGGCCCAGCAATGCTTCGGAAAGCGCAAAGGTTCGCCAGTCAAACCAACTCTTGTTGCACGCTCGCCGAGGCACGTCCTCGCAGACTGACACCATCACCAGTAGCAAGTCGGCCTTGGCCGCTAGCAATTGCGTGGCCAGGTCGTCGGTCGACTGGCCAGACCAGGGTTGATCAAGCCCGATCGGGACGATTTCGAGGCCGGGAAACATTTGCTCCACGCGCGCCAGGCATCCGCTGCGGCGAGCTGCCGCTAGTTTCTCCCGTTGGGCGGCGACGGCCACGCGGAACCGGCCCGGTCGCACCGGCTGGATATCTGCGCTGGTGAGAGCTTGTGAATCGGTGTTTCTTCCGCCGGAATCGTTCGGCGGCGACTCGGACTGCTGGCCACCTTGGGCGTACCAACCATGCCGCCGTGCTGCGCCATGAATTCGCAAGCCCCCTTCGATGCAAATGAAAAGCAGCACCAAGCAAGACACGAGCATGGCGACGCGGCGGCCCGCGCGACTCTGCGACCAGTGCCGACACCACGCCGCCACGCGCGGCCGCGCCGCGGACGGCCACAGCAGCAGCGTGTAGCAGACGGCCATCACCGCCAGCCAGGCGGATCCGATGTGTCGAATCGGCCCGATCCAGAGCGCCGCCAGGTAAGCCACGAAGCCAAGGGCCAGCAGACCTTGCCAGAACGTGATCGAAATCAGCGGGGCACACAGCATGCCGAGCGCGCGCGTTTGCCATGCTATTGCGAGCAGTCGCGCCTGCATGGCTGCCGCCAAGATGAGCACCGCTCCGGCCGGCGCCAGGACGTGTTCAGGGCCCGACGCTTGGGAGTGAGCGACCAGTGCCCAGAAGCCACTGGTTCCGGTGGCCAACGCAATCAGCACTGCGGTGGCCTGCGATACGGTGGTTCGCCCGATGGCGCCCGGCGGTCGTGAAGACCGCGAGGCGGTCACTACAGACACGGTTAGCTCCTTGCATTGGATCGATAAGCGGTCAACACGGGACCGACACGACCAACACAAGAGGTAACTTCACCGGTGCGAGGCCGTGCGACTTATCGATGTCTTCCTTGACACCACCGCCCGGGGTGAGCAAGCAGATATCGCAAATCGGCTGTTCCAGGTCAATCCCAGCCTTTGCGCCACGGCCCACGAAGGCCGTCGCGCGACAACGCTTCTTCTCTTGTATCGAACGCAAGCAGCGGTCGGGTTGAGCGCAATTCTCTCCGACGGCGCAGGCGGTCGAATCAGTCCTCTACTATTTGGATGCCGCCAGGCGGGCGAAGTTCACACCAGTTGCCTGAAAACTAGGCCACCGGCGTGCAAAATCGCCTGCAAACATCCGTCGGAACGACCTTTTGCAAGAAATGTGCCAAACCGTCGGGTTTTTCGCCCCTCAGGACCGCCGCAGCGATATGGCCTGCAACACCGCCGCCGTCGCCGGCGACTTGTTGAGCACATAGAAGTGCAGGCCGGCTACCTGCCGCTCGACCAGTTCCTGGACTTGCCGCGTGGCGAATTCCACCCCCGCGGCGAATTGTCGGTCGACGTCGTCACTGACGACTTCCAGCGACCGTGTAAGCGCCGCCGGCAACGTGGCGCCGCACATCGACGTGATGCGTTGGATCTGAGCCAGGTTTGTCACCGGCAAAATGCCCGGCACGATCGGCACGCCGATGCCCGCGCGATCACACCGATCGCGGAAACGCCAAAAGTCATCGTTGTCGTAGAACAGTTGGGTGATCACCACGTCGGCGCCGGCGTCGACCTTGCGGCGCAGATTGTCCAAGTCGGCTTCGGGGCTGGGGGCCTCTTGATGCGTCTCGGGGTAACCGGCAACCGCGACACCGAAGTGTGAAAACTCGCGACGTATGAGCGCTACCAATTCGTTCGCATAGGACAGCCCGCCGGGCACGGGTGTGAATGCGGCCTCTCCCCGCGGTGGATCACCGCGCAGCGCCACGATGTTGCCGATCTGGCGGCGCACCGCGTCGGTCAGATAGGCCCGCAGCTCGTCGACCGACGAACCGACGCATGTCAAGTGCGAGGCCACCATACAGCCAAAGCGGCGATTGACCAGCTCGACGATGTCGAGGGTTTTCTGCCGGGTCGAGCCCCCCGCCCCATAGGTGCACGTGATGAAATCGGGACGAAAGGCGTGCAACTTTTCGACGTGGTGAAACAGTTCCTGGTCGCCCGCTGGCGTCTTGGGCGGAAACAATTCGAACGACAAGCCAAACTTGCCGGGCCCATAAGCTTGCGATAATTTTCGGTCCACGACGTCGGTCCCCGTCGCAAGGTACACATCACTAGTGGTGCGACTCCGCTGATTTGTTGGGTGGCACGGGCATCTTGCCCGTGTATTGCACTTGCACTGGCGAGACGCCAGTGCCACCCACGGCCTGACACTTGAGGGCAGTCGCACCACTAGTATACCGGTCGCAGCACCGGACGAAACGCGCCCACGCGGCGCATGGAATCTGGCCGCGCAACGTGCCCAGCGTTGTTTGCCCTCGTGGGATGGGATAGATTGCGGCGGTTTCAAGCTGCTGCGTGTACGGCGCCGGGGCCGTCATTCAATTGTTGTAGCACGGTCTCCCGACCGTGCTACGCCGTGGAGGGCGTTGGCTGAGTGACACGGTCGGGAGACCGTGCCACAACTTGCTTCGCCGTCATTCAACCAAAGCGAACTCGACATGCAAGCGCCGACTTCCGTGATCGTGTTTGGAATTCTCAACATTATCTTCGGCATCATGGGTTTGTTGGGTACCGCGTTTACCGCCGTCACTTTGTTTGCGTTGCCAGCAAACAATCCGTTTCTGGCCAACCAAGGCGCCTTCATGTCGACGTGGTTGAGAGTCAGCATCGTCTTGGGTTGCCTGGCCAGCATCGTGTTGTTGATCTCGGGCATCGGATTGCTGAGGCTGCGACCCTGGGGACACAAGCTGGCAATCGGGTATGCGATCTACGGCGTGGCCAGCACCATTCTGGGCATCATCGTGCAGGTCTGGTTTGTGATACTGCCCCAGTTGCAGCAACCCGTGCGCGGGCCCGATGCGATGCCGTTGATTGCCGGCGCGATCGGCGGCGCCATCGGCGGGTGCATCGGACTGGCGCATCCGGTGCTGCTGTGGTACTTCATGACGCGGCGAAACGTCGTGGCTGCCTTCGCGGGAATAGCCGCGCCGGCGGAAGCGTTCAATGCCCAAGCAGTCCCGCCGATATCCGACGGCGCGTTCGACTTCAACAACCCTTATGCCTCGCCGCGCTCGACGGCCGCTCCGCTGGCGATGGATGGGCCGCCCGGTTCGATCGATACTGTCGTCGACCGATTGATCCCCGCCAAGAATGGGCCGGCGCTGGCTTCGTATTACTTGGGCCTGTTCTCGCTGCTTCCCTGTTTCGGACTTCCGCTGGGCGTGGCTGCCGTCTACCTGGGCATCAAGGGATTGCGCAATGTCCGCGCCAATTCCGAGGTCCGCGGCGGCGTTCATGCCTGGGTAGGCCTCATCTTCGGCGGTCTGTTTGGATTGTTGAACTTGCTACTGGTGATGTTGTTCGTCGTGGGGATCGTTGTGTCAGCCACGCGCAGGTAGCGCGAGCAATCTTGAAAACTCCTCCGCGACAACTGGATCTCATTCGCATTGTGGTTGTGCCACCTCAAGATGCGAATTCGATTCCCTCGACGTCGATTCGTCCCGCGGAGTCTGAAGCCCACGCGATCGTAGAAGCGATCAGGCCGTCATTCGCATTCTACCGCGACCAGTTCAACGCCAAGAAGTTCCCCGAGGACGTCCTTGATCGCGTTCAAATAGAGTTCAGTCATCCCGCGCAAATGTCGCCGGGCACGATTCGTGACGCGCTCTTGTGGAAGTTTGGTCATCACGGAAAACAAAGAATCCCTGCAACACACGATCACCTCATTGCCCAGTTGGAGAAGGGCTGGCCGGCAGCGGTGTCCGCTCTTCCAGCAACTGCCGACGAAGCCTTTGAATTTCTCAACCGAACGTTCGGCAGCCCCCACCGATTCATCACAATCGCGTTCCTGGTACATCTCCTTCATCCAGGCAAGGTGCCGATCATTGATCAGCACAACTTTCGGGCAGTGAATGATCTGATGACTCAAGTACGGCGGGGCGATTGGCATTCCAAATTGAAGCCGTCTCGGTACACGGACCTCAAAGTTGTCGCGGCGTTCATGGGTGCCATCCTTGTCTCTTGGCGTGAGCACGCCCCCAATCCTCCAAGCGACCGCGAGCTGGACAAGTTCTTGATGATGTACGGAAAGGCTATTAAGGGAATCGCCAAGCAACGCCCGAACGGTCCCGCCGATATCTGAAAGCGGGAGAGAAACAGGACATTGTGTTGTGGCACGGCCTCGCGACCATTGGTATCTACGCTTCTTCGTTGTTCCTTTGCGCGTCGGTGCATCAATCTCACCCCGAAGGGGTGCAGGCGTGTAGCCGTAGGCGCCAGCCTACGGATTCGGTCATTCGAGCGCGTCGTCGAGCCGCGTAGCGGCGACGTCGCAAGCTCCCAGATCGTTCCGTCGCCGCTTTGCGGCTTTCCATAGTCGTTTGTTCCGCTGCCGTGGGCTAACCGCCCACGGCTACATGCCTGGGCCGCTTCGCGGCCATGCGCGTAGCCGCATCAAACAATGCTAGTTGCGATTTGCGTAGATACCAATGGTCTCCCGACCGTGCCACAACTTGAGGCCGGCTGGGGTCGCAGACCCCGGCTACAGAAGACAAATGCCACCTTACAGCGAGAGCGGCTCCAGCGATAACGCTTCGCCCGAGCGCTGCCGCTCGTGCGTGGTCAAGGCGTACATGTCGTGCAAGAGCTGAATGTCGCAGGGGCGCTGCGCGATTCCCCGCCGCTCGAACATTCGCCGCTGCGTGGCGATCATCACTTCCACCGGCGCCTCGGTGACCTGGCCGAACAGCCGGGCGTAATTCACGAAGCTCGGCACGTTGGTGGTCACGAATCCATAGACCATGCTGCACACGCCGATCGTCTTTCCGGTGAAGATGCCGGTGTTGATGGCCGTCTTGGCGTAGTCTCCGACGATCGCGCCGACGAATTGCATTCCGGTGGCCACCTTTTGGCCGCGGTATTCCATGTTGACCTGGCCGTAGGTGTTTTTCAGATCGCTGTTGCAGGTGCCCGCTCCCAGGTTGATCCAACTTCCCAAGTAACTGTGCCCCAAAAACCCGTGATGCTGCTTGTTGGTGTAGGGCTCGATAATCGACGCCTCGACCTCGCCGCCGATCTTGGCCGTGTGGCCGATGGCCACGTAGTGCTTCAAGGCGGCATGTTCCAGAACGCGTGCGCCCGGCCCCACGTGGACCGGACCGCTCAAATAGCAATGCGGGCCGATCGTTGCGCCCGCTTCGAGCACGATGGGTCCGTCGCGGGTATCGGTCACGGCGTACTCGCCGAGCCGGGCGTCCGGGGCCGCGAACACTCCGTCGGCCAGTTGCCGGTAGGCGCCGCTGGCGATGCGATG
>CAZUPX010000539.1:0-3655 GCA_964622155.1 uncultured Planctomycetaceae bacterium
CGCACTGATCGTATTCCTGGCCAAAACGACCCTTGTTCCAGCGCTCTTCGATATCGCGCAGCAACTCCAAACCCAGCTTGTAGGGATTCAACCGGTGCGCCGAGCTGGCCAGCGTGCCCGAGTGATGGTCGCAGTAATTGACGATGTCGGCCGCGTCCAGCCCTTGGCGGGTCATGATCGTGGAGTGCCAGTAGCTGGCCCAGCCCTCGTTCATGATCTTGGTTTGGGCCTGGGGAGCGAAGTAGTACGACTCGTCGCGAATGATCGACAGCACGTCGAGCTGCCAGGGTTTCAGCGGCGCATGCTCAAGCACGAACAGCATCACGTCGCGCACCGGCTCGCTGGGAAAATGAGCCTGCTTCTCGTGCTCGGTCTTCAGCCGTTCGGCCTCGGCCGTTAGCACGCTGGGCGGATTAATGAACGACTCCATGTAGCCCTTCGACTGGAACTTGCCCGGCCGTGGCGACTCTTCTTCGTGGTCGGGCGCTTTGTCGAAGTCGTAGCGGCTCCGTTCGTCGAACCTTTTGACGAACGGCGAATGGATGTCGATCAGGTCCTCGACGCTCAGGCAGGCGTCAATGAACGTTTCGACTTCTTCCACGCCGAATCGATCCATGTATCGTCGGATGCGATTGCCGTGGTTGGCCATCTGGTCCATCATCTTGCGGTCGGTATGGCTGAACCAGTAGTTGTTCTTGAAGAAGTCGCAATGGCCGTACACGTGTGCCATGACCAGCTTCTGATCGACCAGCCCGTTGCACTTCATCAGGTACGCGTAGCACGGGTTGTTGTTGATCACCAGCTCATAGATTTTTTGCAGGCCGTACGTGTATCCCTTGGAGAGCTGCTCGTACTCCATCCCGAACCGCCAATGCGGATAGCGCGTGGGAAACCCACCGTAGGCCGCGACCGCGTTGAGCTGATCCGAGTCGACCAGCTCGAAGATCGTGGGGTAGAAGTCCAGCCCGTAATCGCGCGCATAGCCCTCCATCCTCGTCTGAATCTCGGCCAGGTCGGCCGGCAGCGGATTGAAGGTTGCGGTGGCCATTGGATAGGGGTTGGGTGTTGGGGGTTAGAGATTAGGGACGAGGAAGTCAGAAGGACTCATTACGGCTCTACGCACCGGTTCCCAAGAACTCTTTCAAACAGCCATAAATGGCTTCTTTGTTTTCGATTTCGGAAACGATCAATTTGTCGGCCAGCGATTCGAAGCCGTGTTCCAGCGAGCGAATGTATTCGCCGCTGCCGTAGGGGCTTTCGACCTGGCCGTAGCAGAACAGGTTCACTTGCGGCAACAGCGTATTGCGCAACAGGTCCAAACTCTTCTCGTTGTCCTCGCCCCAGTTGTCGCCATCGGAAAACTGGAAGCAATAAATGTTCCAATCAGAGGCCGGAAACGCTCGCTCGATCAGCTCCGCGCAGACTTTGTACGCCGAGCTGATACGCGTGCCGCCGCTTTCGCGAGTGTGGTAAAAAGTCTCTTCGTCGACTTCCTTGGCCGCCGCGTCGTGAATGATGTACCGTGTCTCGACCCCCTTGTATTGGCTGTGCAACCAGGCGTCGAGCCAGAACGCCGCCGTGCGAACGATCTCCTTCTGGTCGTCGGTCATCGAGCCCGACACGTCCATCATGTAGATCACCACGGCGTTGGCCCGCGGCTGGTCGACCTCGTTCCACGCTCGATAGCGCTTATCTTCGCGAATGGGCACGACACGAGGCTTCTCGGGCACATATTCGTTGGTCGTGATCTGTCGGCGGAGGGCCTCCATGTACGTGCGGCGAAAGTGCCGCAGCGACTCGGGACCGGCCCGGCGAATGCTCGTGTAGCGAGACTTTTTCTGGTCGATGTTGGCTTTGCCCTTGGGCTCGATGCGCGGCAACTCGAGCTCGTCGCCCAGGATGGCGGCCAGCTCGTCGAGCGAGACCTCGACTTCGAGGATGTGGGCGCCGGGGTCGCTACCGGCCTGGCCGGTGCCGCTCTGGTCGTCGCCCGGTGAGCCGACCGGCGTGCCCTCTTCCCCGTCGCCCTGCCCCACGCCGCCCGAGCCGTTCTTGCCGTAGCGGAAATGGGGGACGTCGAGCTGGGGCAGCGGAATGCTGACCAGGTCGTGACCCTTGCGTCCGATCAGCTCGCCGTGGGTCACGTACTTGCGCAGATTCTGCCGAATCTTACCCCGCACGATTTGTTTGAATCGCGTCAGGTCATGTTCGATTCTCATCGGCCACCTCGACATCGCACCATAGCGCCGTCGAAAGTGCGGCCCGTCCAAGGCCGACGCTCGCGCGGTGCTCAGGCACCGACCACGTCAATCAACCTCTGTCTCGGAACTCCACTCTCGCAATCGCTGTCTCTTGGCTCGAGCAACCCGCCTGGCCTTAGGGCGTTGGCCCCGCGGCCGTCGCGGTATTGCTACGAGCCTTGTTTAACGTCTCCGCGAGCGAAAATGCTCGCCACGTAGTTCAACACGTCGGACGCGCTTTCGTCGTCGTAACCGTAGTCGCGGATCAGTCGATGTTTGACCACGTCGATCTTGGCTTGCGTGTCCGCGTCGACGACCTTGCTGACCAGGCTGGTGAGCTTGATCGAATCCTTCTGGTCCTCGAACAGCTTCAGCTCCAGCGCCTTATACAGCCGCTCGTTCGTCTTGTAGTCGAATGTGCGGCCGTCGATCGACAGCGCGCCGATGTAATTCATGATCTCGCGGCGGAAGTCGTCCTTGCGGCTCTCGGGGATGTCGATCTTCTGCTCGATCGAGCGCATCAACCGTTCATCCGGATCCTGGTATTGGCCGGTGAACGCGTTTTTGACCTTCTCGCGCTGCGTGTACGCCTTGACGTTGTCGATGTAATTGCCGCACAGCCGTTTGAGCGCGTCTTCGTCGGCCGCGATGGCCCGCTGCACTTCGTTCTTCACAATGTTCTCGTACTCCTCCTTGACCACGCCCAAGAGGTCGCGGTACTTCGCGCGCAGCTCGTCGTTGGTGATCAGCGTGTGATGCTTCAATCCCCCCTCGAGTTCGTTAAGAACCATGAACGGGTTGATGCTCTTGGCATCGGGATGTGCCACCAGCGCGTTCGAAATCTTGTCTTGCACGTAACGGGGCGAGATGCCCTGCATTCCCTCGTTGAGGGTCTGCTCACGCAGCTCCTTGATGTTGTCCTCGGTGAAGCCGGGCAGGCTCTTGCCGTTGTACAGCTTGAGCTTTTGCAACAGCGTGAGACCGGCGTTCTTCGGCTCTTCCAGCCGCGTCAAGATGGCCCACATGGCGGCCATCTCGATCGTGTGTGGGGCGATGTGTTTGCCCGGCACGGTGTTCTTGTTGTAGTCCTTTTCGTAAATCTTGATCTCGTTCGCCAACGTGGTGACGTAGGGCACGTCGATCTTCACGGTACGGTCGCGGAGGGCCTCCATGAACTCGTTGTTTTGCAGGCGGCGGTATTCCGGCTCATTGGTATGACCGATGATAACTTCATCAATGTCGGTCTGCGCGAACTTCTTCGGCTTGACCTTGTGCTCCTGGCTCGCGCCCAGCAGGTCATAGAGAAACGCCACGTCGAGCTTCAGCACTTCGACGAACTCGACAATTCCGCGATTGGCGATATTGAATTCGCCGTCGAAGTTGAACGCCCGCGGATCGCTATCGCTGCCGTATTG
>CAZUPX010000540.1:0-5624 GCA_964622155.1 uncultured Planctomycetaceae bacterium
AAGGGAACCATCGCCAAAGTGCCGGCCTCAACCTCGCGCCGCACCGTCGGCTCGGGCAGCAGGGCCACGCCGGCGTCGATCTCAACGGCACGTTTGATGGTTTCAATGTTGTCGAACTCCATCACTACCTGCACCTCAGCCTGGTGCATTTCCAGTACGCGGTCGATTTCGCGGCGGATCGTCAAATCGTTGTCGAAGCCAATCACCCTCTCGCCGTCCAGGTCTTCCAAAGCGACCGACGCGTAGCCGGCCAGTCGATGAGAGGGCGCGCACACCAGTGCCATCGGTTCTTCGCGCCAACCGATTGCCTCGATCGAGCGCGACGCGCGCGGATAGCTCACCAGTCCCAGGTCGGCGTGGTCTTTCTCCACCGCCTCGTAGACCCGGTGCGGATGCTGATACTCCAGCCGCACGTTGGCCTTGGGATACTGGCTCAAGAATTTTTGGAGGTACCGGCTCATGTGGTGTAGACCGACCGAATAGATCGACACCACGCGCACCCGGCCGGATACCTCCTGGTGCAACGTTCGGACCTGGTCCTCAAGCGCGTCATAACGTTGCACGAGCTTGCGGCAGCCTTCGTAGTAGGTCTCGCCCTCGGGAGTAAGCACGAAGGGGCGCTTTGAGCGGTCGATCAGCTTGACGCCCATTCGGCGCTCCAATTGATTAACGACCTGGCTGGCGCCAGACTGTGAAATGCCGTTTTCGTCGGCGGCCCGCGAGAAGCTTCGCCAGCCAACCACGTCGCAAAAGACTTTGAGCGATTTCAACTGCATGAGTAGTCAGCCGTCTGATAAAGAATCTGAATAGTGATCCGGCGCAGGATTCTGCGCAAGCATAGTAATTTAGCGATATACCTCCCTGTCGTCAACCATTTTTTCCGGGACAACGCGGCGGAATCCGATCCATATTGGGCCCGCGATAGCCGACCTACAGAATATCGTAAGTAATTCAAAAAACGAAACTTACGGCGTGTCAGGTGATGGGCATGCCGAACGGCTGCATTAGCGTTCCTGCTGAGAGGTCAGCATAGTCGCGTGAGCAGACAGGCTCGGCACGGGAAGCCTGATAGCAGAACTCCACGCCCCGACGAACTGTAGAGGGGTCAGCAACCCCACGGGAAGCAGCCACAGAACGTCGGCACGCGAGGTCGGGTCACCAAGAATGATGATCGGTGGCACGAAGCAAGATGAGTCGACGACTCAGCTACTTTTTTTCGGGAAGCTTTACTTTCGGCTCGTACTTGTGATTCCGTTTGGACAGGACCGTCGCCCGTGTGATCTTGTCGGGCGTGTTGGTGTCGCCGGATTGGCAGCGCTGCAGTTTGGCCAGGACGTCAAAGCCATCGACGACGCGGCCGAAGACGGTGTATTGCCCGTCGAGATTGTTCGTCGGCAGAAAGCAGAGGAAGAATTGCGATCCGCCGCTGTCCTTCTGTGCTGTGCGAGCCATGCTCAGGCTGCCGCGAAAATGACTGCGGTGGTTGCTTTGCTGATGCTCGTCGGGAATCGCGTAGCCCGGCCCGCCGCTGCCGTCTCCCTTGGGATCGCCCCCTTGGGCCATGAAGCCTGGCAGAACGCGGTGGAACTTGACGCCGTCATAAAACTTCTTTTCCACCAGGTTGACGAAGTTGTTGGTGGCAATCGGGGCTTCGTTCTCGAATAGTTCCACGACGATGTCGCCCTTGTTGGTCTCGAGCTTGACCCTTGGCAAGTCGCCGGCCTTCTCCTCGGTGGCTCGGATCGCCTGTTCCTTTTCCCACAGTTCCTTGTAGTTGTGGTCGCCGATCAACTTGAACTTGGCCTTGGCCACCGCCGCGGGCGGAAACTGCGCCGCATCGAGTTCCCCCTGTTTCTCGGCCAACTTCAGATACTTTTCGGCGTTCTCGAAGTCGTTGCCGCCAAACAACGCCAGACCGGCGATCGTGTTGAAGAACTTCATGTCGAACTGGTTGGCGATGAGCACTTTGGTCAGCCGAACGGCCTCCTCGTAATCGTCGGTGGCGATCAGCTTGTTCAAGCGCGCCATCAGGTATTCGTTTTGCTCTCGGTCGTTGTTTGGAGATGCCAGATAAGCCGTTTCGGCGGCCGCCGACAGTCTGGTCTCAAGTACTTTGGTTTGCTCCACCTTGGCGTTGAACTCTTTCTCAAGCGCTTCCTTATCGGCATTCGGGTCAGAACCGTACTTCTGTTGGATTTGACCGAGCCGATTCACCAGTTCTTTGAACTCCCGGTAGAGCGCGACAAACTCTTCGGCCGGCGGCAGCGTCGAAGCGGCCTCATCCGGTGCGGCGGCTTTCATCTTGGTCGAACCGGCTTTCTTGCCCGAGTCCGCGGCCGGTCGCGACTTGGCCTTCGATCCGACGGGCGGAGTCGGGGCCTTCTCGCCTTTGTCCTTCTTGTCCTTTTCTTGCGCCGCGACGACCGAAACCGTCAACGCGAACGTTACAAACAATGCAAGCAACGTGCGAACGAGCATGGGGTAACTTCCTGGTAAATGGCTGGGATCGAGGGCCGGCCGCGAAGCGGGTATCATGAAGGCTGGCCTACTGTGATTATCCAGGGAGCGAGTGTTGAGAGGCAAGCGCAAAGATTCAATTCGCTCGGCTGGCAAATCCGCAAAGAATCCCGAGGAGTCCGAGTTGCGGATCATCGGCGGTGCGATGCGCGGCCGCAAACTCTATGCGACCGGCCAGGAGCGGACGCGCCCCATGAAAGACCGCGTCCGCGAGGCCGTCTTCAACCTGCTGGGCCCGGACGTAGTCGGCAAACACGTCATTGACCTGTTCGCCGGCAGCGGTGCCTTGGCCCTGGAAGCCCTGAGTCGCCAGGCGGCCGGCGCGACGCTGGTGGAACGGCACCTGCCGACGGCCGAGCTAGTCCGCCGCAACGCGGCCGAGCTAGGCGTGGCCGATCGGGTCGACGTTGTTTGGGCCGACACATTTGTCTGGATGGCCAAGAACCCACCCGCGGCGGCCGAACCGTGGCTCGTGTTCTGCTCGCCCCCGTACGCGTTCTATGTCGAGCGGCAGGCTGAAATGCTCTCGCTAGTCTGCTTGCTGTTGGAGCGAGCCCCGGCGGGCAGTGTGTTCGTCGTTGAGTCAGACCTGGCATTCGACACGGCTGTGTTGCCTGGCGAGCACGAGTGGCTGGTGCGCGCGTATCCACCGGCCGTGGTGGCAATCTGTCGAAAGTAGGACTATCGGATGGACATTCAAAACATCGATCGCGTGCCAAGCTTTACGACCAAGGACGGCTCGGAGATTCGCGAGCTACTGGCGTATCGCAATTCGTGTCTCGCCAATCAAAGCCTGGCCGAGGCTCGGTTGCCAGCCGGCGCCAGCACGACGCCCCACTATCATCCGCGCAGCGAGGAGATTTATTACGTCCTCCAAGGGCACGGCCTGATGCGCATCGGCGGCCAGACCAGCTCGGTCGGGCCGGGTGACGCGATCGCCATCCCGCCGGATGAAATCCATCAGATCACCAACACCGGTAACGAGACGCTGCTGTTCTTGTGCTGTTGCGCTCCGGGCTATGAGCACGAAGACACGGTGCTGGTGGAGAATTGAACCTGAAAGCATCGAAGGGCTAATCGTCGCCACGCGCCACGCGGCGAGAGTGATCGTACGCGCGCTGCCCGAGCATTGCGGCCACAAGACCCAATAACATTGCGACCGCACAGTTGCCGGTTCGGGGCATGTTGTTGCGGGCTTCGAGCATCAGGTCGAGATCGGGGTATGGCGTTGGTGGTGTGAATCCACCGCCCATGCCGCCGATTCCGCCGCCCATACCACTGCCCATGCGGCCCGTCGACGGCGGGGGCAAGTCCAGCCGGCGGTTGCGAATCGGTTCAAGCTTCTCGTTCAAGGATTCGAACAGGCGAGTCGGGGGAAACAAAGAAAACTGGCCGGGATACACAGTCAACGCCAAGTACGCGCCGGCTGCCAGGGCGAAGCTGGCCCGCGAAGCCCTGCGGTCAAGCGGCCCAAACAGAGCGAAAATGACCGCCAGTAGGATTGCAAGAAAACTGAACAGAAAAACCAGGCCCGACCAAATGCGCGCCGCGTCAAACCAACCGGCCAACACGAGTGCTGCGAATGTACAACCAACGAGCTGCCCCTTAAGGGAAAACTTCAATGCCATCGGCTGTGTCTATTGATCGCTCATGCCGGCCCGTCCGATAATCGCGCCCGCCCGCGGCACGCTTCAGCTCTTTTGGGGGACAACTAGGGCTGTCGGTCATCTTAAGCGCATGCTGGATGTGCTTCAATCGGCGGCGCCACCGTCAAAGTCTCGCCATCTTTCCCCGTCGTTGATGGGATTGATTTGGACGGGGGCAGCTTGCGCACAAAGCGTTTGCGACCATCTCGTCCAAACTCGTTCCACTTAGCCCCACCATTCTTCCGATTCTATGCAAATACGGGACTGTATGGTCCTAGCCAGGGAGTGCCCGCGCTCATGAACGAGATTTGGAGTGGCCGTTGACGGCCGGACCGATCCCAGTGACTGCGGAGGTCGGTGCCGCCGAGCAGCACGCCTTTGCCCTGGCATCCCCCCGCGCTAATGACAACCTGAGCGGCAATCATGAAGTCGAAACCTAGAAGTCCGATTTGGCCGTACCTGGCCGTCCTTGCTTGCTTGTTCGTGCTGAGCATCACCGCACCGCGAGCTTGGGACCGAATGGCCCGGCGCGGCGGCGCTCGCAAGTCGGTGGCGACAAAAACGGTCCCCAACCGTTCCCGTGCATTTGAAGACAGAGAAAACGCCGACCCGCGTGAACTCGAGCCCCGCAAGGCACCGCCTGGTGGAACGACGAGGCGAAATGCGTCGGGAAAATCCGCGCCATCCGGAGCGAGCGAAGGGGAAGTGACGCACGCAAACCCGTCGGTGCGATCGGGCGTCGCGGCCGAGCATGCCGTTCCGCCTGCGCCGCCCTACCCGCGAGCGGCAGGCTCTAAGCGAGCACCGGACGAGCGTAGACCAGTGGCTGTCGCGCCGGACCCGAATGCGCCGCCATCACCTTACGAGGACGAACCACCAGGCCAGTCGACTGAATCCACTGAGGTGCTTACCGGCACCATCGAGCGGTGGCCCGAACCGCGAGCGCTGATCGAACAATTGACCCAATTGCGCGCGGCCGACCCGCAGGCGACCTGGGCCGAACAGGCAGTAACCCTGATACGCCAGCTATGCGGTGCGAAGGAGGGCGATCAACCAGTCAAAGAAGTCTTTATCGAGCTGCGAACCCTAGCCAGGCGCCCCGCGGCGGCGACGAGTGACCGGGCGTTGGAAGCACAGACTTCGCGGGCGCGATACGGCCTGGCACGATGGATCGACGTGTGGGAACCGGCGATCGCGTGGGATAGGGTGCCCTCAAGTGGAGCAACCGGAGCATCGACGCCCAGAATCTCAAGCTATCTGGCCGATGTCGAACAATTGGTCGGCCGAAGTTCGTTGGGCGCACAGTGGCGAGAGTATTTGATGATCGACGTGCTGCGCGAGGCGAGCCGGCCCGAGGCAACCGATGCCGAGCGTCGCACGGTTGCCCGCAGATTGCTCGACCGGATGTCAGCTAGCCACCTGACTCGGTCGCAGCGCCAATTCATCGCCGAGGGGCCGCTG
>CAZUPX010000541.1:0-2268 GCA_964622155.1 uncultured Planctomycetaceae bacterium
TCGCATCACTTGCTGTCATGGCTAACTCCTCCTCGAGCTCGCATTCGCCCAAGCCGCAAAGGGCTGCCCGGCTTACGAATGTCTCATGGCGATCTTGTATTGCAGAGAAAACTTAGTTGCACATCACGAAAATGTGCTTAGCATTCAACGATGTTTAATCTATGATGCAATTACGTGCCGCCCCCGGGTGAAACGGAGCCAGGGCGGCGCTTCCGAGCATTTAGCTTGGTTGTCTCAATTCAGGTCAGACATGTCGGACAAGGATGAGCAGACGGGCGGGTGATGGCTGCCGATGTCGTCGAGCTCAATGGGGCTAAGACGTTAAACGGCAAGATGCTCAAGGCGACGGTCAAAGGCAGCGCCGTGATCATCAACGACGCGCGGGTCACCGCGACGGACGTCGATCGTCGAACGGAGTGATGCACATCATCGACAGCGTCCTTCTTCCCCCGACCAAGTGACGTTCGACGTTCGAGCGGAGGTTTCAGTGCGCAGTGACGAGGCGACAGAAATGAGTCGTACTGTTGATGGGAAGATGGGCTTCTCCGTGCCGCTGAATGCGCTTCGCGCGTTCGAGGCGGCAGCGCGGCATATGTCGATCAAGGAGGCGGCGTTCGAACTCAGCCTGACGCCGTCCGCCGTCAGCTACCGGCTCCGTATTCTCGAAAATGCACTTGGGCGCGAACTTTTCTTACGTAGTCGGATTGGGTCGCGCCTCGAACTCACAGAAGCCGGAGAGGCACTTGCACCGGCGCTAACCTCCGGTTTTGACCGAATCATTGACGCCGTGCGCAATATCCAGCGGGACAAGCCCTTGACGGCGGCTTAATTGCAAGAAGGAGACCCCATGAAACGTCGTGCCAATCCTGAAGCCCAGCACTCGCGGCAATACGCAATTGCGGTATTCATTGGCGTCTGCCTCGCCGGCCTGATCGCTTCGGCGTGTCTGTTCGCGCTCACCGCCCTCGCCGAAGAGGGGCCGCCAACCGCACTCGCCATCATCGCATGCAGCGTCGACGAGAAGCCGCGTGATGCGGGAAGCACAGCGCGTGACTGGCGCAACCTCGAATGGCGTATGCCAGTGCAATGCATGAGGGTGGTCGAGACGTTGAGCGACGCGACGGCTCTCAATAACCCGGGAGTGCCGGAACTGCATCCGGACATGTCCCGGTCCGGGACCTGTGCCGCGCTGGCAATGGCTTATGCCCCGACCTGGGAAGCCGCCCACAAGAATTGGGCCGTCGTAAAGATCGGTTGCCCCACAAGGATGGTCGATGCCGACGGCAGGACAGTCGGTTGGCACATGCCCGAGTGCCAGGGGACCCTTCCCGGCACTAACTATCCGCTTCGCTGCGCGTTTGATCCCAGCGAAATCTAAGCGGGTTCCCGGCCCCCAAACCCAGCTTCCAGCAGAGAGAGACCATGACCCAGAACTTCCATACGATCGTGATAGGCGGCGGGTGCCTCGGATGCGCGTCCGCGATCTCAGTTCGTCGGCGCTTGCAACGGCTGCCTGACACCGCTGGGGCCAAGGTTTGCATTCTCGAAAAGCGCGTTATCGGCTCAGGACTATCGTCCCGGCATTCAGGTATCGTGCGCGCGGCCAACGCCGTTCCAGAGGCCGCCAGACTTGCAAAAATCGCGACTGAGCAGTGGCGTGAGTTGGATAACTTGTGGGGCGTACCGGCATCGTTTGACGCTTGTGGGGCGATCTGGATCGCCAAGGACAATGGTCAAACCGGCAACGCGAAATGGGACTCCCTTGAGCGGCAGATGCAGGAAACCGGCGTCGAATTCCAGCAGATCAGTGCTTCAGACGCTCGTGCGGCGCTGCCGGACTTTGTCAATCTGTATGATGGCGAGGTCTACTACCTGGAGCCGGGAGCATTGCAGTTCGACCCCTCGGCGGTGCGCAATCTTCTCTACCAGGGGCTTGATACCAACCAAGTGGAGGTCCGGGAGAAAACCGAGGTTACAGCGTTCGAACGAGGAAAGGACGGCTCTATCTCGGCGGTGCTGACGGAAGATGGAGAGCGTCTAGAATGTCAGCACGTAATAAACGCCGCAGGTCCGTGGAGTCCTGCCATCTTTGCGGGGCTCGGCCTTTCAATTCCCGTAAGCGTCGAGCCAGTACATGTGGTCAACTGGCTCACAAGCAATCGGGAAATCAGAGAAACCTTTCCTATCATAGCGGACTATATCAACCTGGCCTATTTTCGGCTCTGGCGCGACAACGAGATCCACATGCACCAGCCCCGCAAGCGTGCT
>CAZUPX010000542.1:0-1511 GCA_964622155.1 uncultured Planctomycetaceae bacterium
TTGCATCGGGCCAAAGTCGGCTTTCCAAACCAACTCGCCCTCGACGCTGAGGCAGTACAACCCAAACGAGCCAAAGAAGGCGAAGAGATGCTCGCCGTCGGTCGCCGGAGAATTGGATGCCAGGCTGCCCGACTGATGACCTTGCTCGTGCGGCAGCGCCTCGCGCAGCGTTTTCTGCCAGAGGATTTTTCCGCTCGTGCGGTCGACCGCCAGGGCCACGAACCGGTGGCGATGGGTGACGGCGAGGTTGTCGTGATTGCCTGGCGCCGTGCTGGGGCGTGCCGGCAGCGGATCGCCAAATGCGATGGCCGTGGTGAGAAACACGCGATCGCCCCAGACGACCGGAGTGGAATGGCCGCGGCCAGGGATTTCCGTCTTCCAGTGGATGTTGGTCCCATCGGCCTCGTTCCAGCGCAGCGGTGGATCGCCGTGCGGGGCCACGCCAGTGCCGAGCGGCCCGCGCCATTGCCCCCAGTTCTCGGCCGCCTCGCCCGCGAGCGCAGCGTGTGCCGATAGCACGCACCAAGCCGCAAGCCAAAAGAATCGTCGCTCCAGCATGAGAGGTTCTCTGTGGGAATTCAACCGCACGGGCAGCCGCCCTGATTCTATGCCTGTTGAAGGGCATGATTCCATACCCAAACGAGGCGATGCGGGAGACTACAATTGAACTCCGTCCCGCAAATGGTTCGTTTCCGGCACTTCTCGCCGTAAAGTCTCGTGGTCGCAAAAAACTTCGCACACCGACGTCAGTAAACTCATGTCCGAAATCCAAGTGCCGAGGACTCGTCGAACCAGAGGTGGTTGACGCTCCCTTCGGCACTTGGAACGGCTGTTCTGTCCGCGTCTTTCCGCGCGTCGGCCCGATACACCGACGCGGACTCAAGGGACAGTACGCAAACCTGCCAGACGATCGTTTACACGAAGAAATCCGCCTGCAGCTCGACGCCGGGCGTTACGGCGTAGTGGTCGAGATTGGTGACGCCTTCTGAGCGCAACACCTCGTCGTCGATAAAGAAGTTGCCCGTGCACTTGCGGCTTTCGCGGACCAGGATGGCGTGGGCCGCGTCGGCCATGATCTCGGGCTTGCGGGAATGGCGCACGACTTCGTCGCCCCCCAGCAGGTTTTTCACCGCGGCGGTGGCAATCACCGTCCTCGGCCACAAGGCGTTGACAGCCACGCCTTGCGCCTTTAGCTCCTCAGCCATCCCCAACACGCACATGCTCATGCCGTACTTGGCCATCGTGTAGGCGACGTGATCGGCAAACCAGCGCGGCTCCATCAACAGCGGAGGCGAGATGTTGAGGATGTGCGGGTTTCGCGCTTTGAGCAGGTGCACTAGCGCGGTCTTGGATGTCAGGAACGTTCCGCGAGTATTGATGCCGTGCATCAAGTCATAGCGCTTCATCGGCGTGTCGAGCGTGCCGGTGAGACTGATCGCGCTGGCGTTGTTGACGAGAATGTCGATCCCGCCAAAGACCTTGGCCGCTTCGGCGACCGCGCCAGCGACCTG
>CAZUPX010000543.1:0-1671 GCA_964622155.1 uncultured Planctomycetaceae bacterium
CGAACCGACCCAGCCGGCGAAGTGAGCGAGCCGGTGGAGAGAATGCAAGAGACGGATATGGTTCACGATGCCCAGCCAGACAGCGCAGGCGTTTCGAGTGACGCCCAGCAGTTGCCGGAAGTGTCGTCTTCGATACCCGCGATAGTGAGCGACCTCGACAGTTTTGTCGACATTGCGCCCCAGTCCGGCTTTCGCGATGCCATCGGTGTCACGACTGGCGGCTCTGAAGGCGATCCATCGGACGTCTCGACGTCGGAATTTTTCGCCTCAGCGCTGAACAATGTGCCATTCGCAGTTGACGGCGGCTCTTCACGCAGCGCGGCACCAGTCCTTCCTCCAACGATCGATGACCTGGTAGGCCGACCCGGACCTCCGGTCTTCATCGAGCAAGGACCCGAGCGTCGCCCCAGCGCGTCAGATGGCCCGTCGATCCAACTTCTGGACGAGACGACCGAGGTGCCGACCGCGGGCGGAACCTCTTCGTCAACTTCCGACTTGGTCTCGCGCACGCAGGCCTTGCTTTCCCCGACGTCCGACGGCGGGCCGCCGCTGGCGCGGCCGATTGTGATTGTTTCGCTGGACGAGGCTGAGCGGCGAAAGATCGTTGACGAGGCGTTAGCAAAGTCACTCGAGCGCGACGAGAAACTGGCGGACGAAAGAGCAGAGGAAAAGGTGTCTTACGCATTCTGGGTACGCGCCTGCGAGGAACGCGCCCTGCGAGGAGATTACTGATCGGGCAGGACATGGATACGGGTTATTGCGGCCAGGAAGGACTCGGGAATGCGTTTCATTCGACAACTGGAAATCAATCGGCGTGCGCTGCTGGACGACATTTTTCGCCGCATTGAAGATGCGCTGAAGCCATTCGCTCGCGCCTTGGATTACTTTCTGGCCACGCTGTTTCAAGCGAGACTCCCGGCCGACTGGCGCCAACAATTGCACACCTTTATCGCCGAGCAGGAGAGCAAAGGTTATCGCGTAGCGCGGTACAGCCTGCTCGAGTTGGAAGAGTGGATGGAAGACTGGGCGAGATTCTGCGAGCTGCTGCCCGTCGAAGAGGATCAAGTCGGCCGGCAAGCGGCGTCGACTGACTCGAGTCGGCCGTTTGTTGTCTCGGTCGTACCCAACGCGAGCGGACCGGCAGCCCCGCGCGGTCAATCGCCTTCACCGGTCGCCGTGTTCATCAATGGCGTGGAGGTTGCGGGGCCTGGTCCGGCGACCACGACCTCGTACAAGGCAAAGGTGCAACAAGCCCTGGAGACTCTGGAACCGAAGGTTGCCAACTGGTGGAAGGCCAACAGCGTCCAAGGGGACGTGCGCTCGCGTGCGACAAGGTTCTGGGAGTCCAAATATTACAGCCAGCTCCAAGGACAGGACCAGCCTGTCATCGTCGTTGACGAAAACTTTACGGCAGGTCAAACGGCGCAAGCGATCATCGCCGAGGTCACCGGCGGCTGGTTTGCCGATTCCATCGGAGCATTTTACAAGAAGTATCGGTTCTCGAAGACCGGCAACCTGGAGGAGTTCCGGAAGTGGCAGCAAGGCGCCGCAGCGGAGGCTGCTCGATTAGCCAGCGTTTTAGCCGAGCTCTACTTCAATTCGATTGCGTCGCTAAGTCCGGCGGGCGATTTGATCGTGACCATCGGCGACGTGGCCGACAACGGCCCGCGC
>CAZUPX010000544.1:0-5741 GCA_964622155.1 uncultured Planctomycetaceae bacterium
CTCGCTGGCAACGATCACCGCCATCGAAACGCTGCGGCCGTATTTGTAGGCGCGAGTGCCAACCAATGCTAACCCGACGCGTAAGCGAGGGATTCCGAGGGAATACACCATCCTTTGGAAGAATTCCTCGCTTACGCGTCGGGTTGGTATGCCCGCCCAATCTTCCACCCGCGCCAAACACCCGGCCATCCCGGCAAAAACTAGCGGAACTTTTCTCTCCCGAATTGCGTCCAAAAAGCTAGAATTACCCGAAGGACGGACTCGCAGGGCCACGATCGCGATTTTTTGGCTCTTTTCCACGGAACACCTCTACCGGAGCGCTCTCAATGTTCACACATACCACTCGCCGGCCGGTCTACGGAATCCTTGCCATTGCAACCAGCGCGCTGGTCTGGCCGTGGGTGGCAGCCGCACAGGAGCAGCCCCAAAACAAAAACCCCTTGCCGCTCAGCAAAGTTGTCATGTTCAGCTCCGGCGTGGGCTATTTCGAGCATCGCGGAAGCGTCGACGGTGACGCGCATGTCGACCTGACATTTCGCGTCGACGACATCAACGATCTGCTCAAGAGCATGATTCTTGAAGATCGCGGCGGGGGCACGATCTCGACAGTGACCTACGGCTCGCGCGACCCGATCACCAAAACGCTCAAGACGTTTCCCATCGACCTGACGAGCAACCCCACTCTGGGGCAGATTCTGGATCAGGTCCGCGGCGAGCGTGTGCAGGTCGACGCGCCGACCGAGATCAGCGGGATTCTGCTGGGCGTCGAAAAGCGGAAGAAAGAAGTGGGCAAGGACCACGAGACGGTCGAGGCCGAGTTCATCAACCTGCTGACAGCCGAGGGGCTCCGCAGCGTGCCGCTGGATAGCATCAGCCGCATCAAGTTGGTGAACGAAAAACTCGACGGCGAATTGCGCAAGGCCCTGGAAGTGCTGGCGCTGGGCCACAACACCGACAAGAAGACGGTCAGCCTCAATCTGTTGGGCAAGGGCCAACGTCCGGTGCGAGTGGCTTACATCCAGGAGACTCCGGTGTGGAAGACCAGCTACCGCCTGGTGCTGTCCGACAAGGACGCTCCGTTCTTGCAGGGCTGGGCGATCGTCGAGAACACGACCGAGGACGACTGGAACAACATTGGCCTGACGTTGGTCAGCGGCCGGCCGATCTCGTACCGCATGGACTTGTACTCTCCACTGTACGCCCAGCGGCCGCTGGAACAGTTGCAACTATATGCCTCGCTGCGTCCGCAGGTCTATGGTCAGGACATGGACAAGGACGAAGCTCAGAAGCATGCAGGCGGCGAACGTCTGGGACGATCGAAGCGCGAATCGCTGGCCGAGCGACGCGATGCCGCTGGCCGTGCATTGGCCGGTGCCGCCCTCGCCGCGCCTGCCGCGGAGGCCGCACCCGCTGACGCGGTTTCATCGCTCGACCGTCCTATGTTCGGCTTTCAAGTTGCCTCACTCACGTCGGCCGATGCCGGCAACGTCGGCGAGCTGTTCCAGTATTCAATCGGCACGCCGGTGACCCTGGCGCGCCAGAAGTCGGCCATGCTGCCGATCGTCAATGAGTCGGTCAAGGGGGAGAAAGTGTCGATCTACAACGAGAGTGTGCAGGCCAAGCATCCGCTCAATGGGCTGCGGCTGGTCAACTCGACCGACCTGCACCTGATGCAAGGCCCGCTCACGGTGTTCGACGGCGGCGCGTATGCCGGCGACGCGAAGATCGAGGACCTGCCGCCCGGCGCCGACCGCTTGATCAGCTACGCGCTCGATCTGAAGACCGAAGTCGCCCCCGAAGCCAAAGCCGGCACCGAGCAACTGGTCAGTGTGAAACTGATCAAGGGGTTGCTGGAGACGAGCCGCAAGCTAACTCGCTCGCGCAAGTACACGGTGAAAAACTCGGACTCGAAGGCCAAGACCGTGCTGATTGAGTATCCGCTGGATGCAAGCTGGAAGCTCGTGGCGCCCGAGAAACCCGCCGAGAAGACCCGCGACCGCTATCGCTTCGCCGTCAAGGCCGAGCCGGGCAAGCCCGCGGCGCTGGACGTGAACGAAGAGCAGGTCGTCAGCCAGCAGGTGGCCATTTCGAACCTCGACGACAACATGATCCTGTTCTATATCAACCAGAAGGCGGTCGCACCGGCGGTGAAGGCGGCCCTGCAAGAAGTGGTCAAACGCAAGCAGGCATTGCAACAAGTGGTGCAAGAGCGTGAGCGGCTCGACCAGCAGATCAAGGCCATCACCGAAGAGCAAACCCGCATCCGCCAGAACATGGGTCAGTTGGACCGCAACACCGATCTTTACAAGCGATACGTGCAGAAATTCGGCACGCAGGAAGACCAGGTCGAAAAGATGCGCGAGCAGATCGCGAAGCTCCTGGCCGACGAAACGAAGCAGCGCAAGGCCCTCGACGATTATCTGATCAACCTGGAAGTGGGTTGATGCGAATGAATCTTTCACGTCGAGAGTTGCTCGCCAAGGGTGCTCTTGCGGTGGGCGCGGTGGCGGTCACCGGACTTCGCAGCGCGCGTGCGGCTGGCGACGACGTCGCCCGCGATTGCATCGACGCCCATTCACACGTTTGGACCCCCGACTTGAAGCGCTATCCGCTGGCGACGGGTTTCACGCCAGCCGATATGCAGCCCGCGAGCTTCACGCCTGGCGAACTGATGAGTCATGCCCGGCCTTGCGGCGTCAGTCGCGTTGTGTTGATCCAGATGAGCTACTATCGGTTCGACAATAGCTACATGCTCTCGGCGATGCGCGATTCGCCCGGCGTGTTCTCGGGCGTGGCCGTGATCGACGAGTCGGGCCCAAAACTGCTCAACACGTTGCGCGACCTGAAAAAGCAAGGTGTCCGCGGGTTTCGCATCCACCCCGGCACGCGGCCCGTCGAGCCGTGGCTGTTCAGCACCGAGATGGCGACGATGTGGAAGCACGGCGCCGACGAGCGGTTGGCCATGTGCGCACTGGTGAACCCCGAAGCCCTTGGCCCGCTGAATAAAATGTGCCAACGGTTTCCCAAGACGCCGGTCGTGATCGACCACTTTGCACGCATCGGCATCGACGGCAACGTGCGAGACGCCGACTTGGACAACCTGTGTCGCCTCGCGCGGCACGAGCAGACGCACGTCAAGATCTCGGCCTTTTACGCACTGGGACAGAAGAAGTCGCCCTATCTCGACTTGGCGCCGATGATCCGCCGCCTCCTGGGAGCATTTGGCGCGAAGCGGCTGATGTGGGCCACCGATTGTCCCTACCAGGTCCAGCAGGGGCACACCTATTGCGACTCGATCGACCTGGTACGCAGCCGTCTCGATTTTCTCACCGACGATGATCGGCAGTGGCTGATGCGCAACACGGCCGAGCGCGTGTTCTTCGGTTGAATCCTCCTCTCCCGCACTGGTTGGTCTACACACCGCAACCTGCAAACGGCCGCGCGAGCGGCCGAGGATTGTAGCGGTGGGCGTCAGCCCACCGATCTGAGTTCGCGAAATTGGTGCAAAGCCGCGCAAGCGGCGAAGGCGCCGCCTGCGCCGCTGCGCGGCTGATTCGTCATCGCGAGACATCATGTCGGTGGGCTGTCGCCCACCGCTAAACTCCCAGGCCCCATCGGGGCCGATTAGCGAGAGGTCGGTCTCCCTCGACGCCGCAAGTCACTCGTACTCCCACTTGTGCAGCCACGGGTCGCCCGTGCGTTTTTGCATGGCTTGAATCTTCGAGCGCAGCTCTTCGAACGTCGCCGCATGCTTGGGATCGTCGGCCAGGTTCACCAGCTCGTCGGGATCCTGCACCAGGTCGTATAGCTCAAAACGCGGCCGATTAACATAGGCCGCCACCGTCCGCTTGCCATACAGCGAGTCCGCCGGCCTGGTCAGGGCCTCTTGCCAGGTGGCCGAGCGGTACAAGTCCGAGGCAAACGGAAACGGAAGCGGATGGGCGACGTTCCACAGCAGCTTGTATCGCCGCGTTCGCACACCGCGCACGGGATAATACATCGTCACTTCGTGGAACGTGTGCGAGGCATACACTTCGTCCCAGCCCTCGGGGTGGGCCTGGTTGAGCACGCCAAGGAACGATCGCCCGTGCATCTCTCCCGTGGCGGCTGGCGCTCCGGCGAAGTCTAAAATCGTCGGCGCGATGTCGACCCACGACACCATCGCCTCCGTCCGAACTCCTCGCTGTTTAACATATGGGTTTCGCACCAGGCACGGCAGCCGAAGGCCCGGTTCGTAGGTGGTGGTCTTGGCGCCGGGGAACGCGATGCCGTTATCGGAAATGACGATCACCAGCGTATCGTCCCAATGTCCGGCTTCCTTGAGAACGTCCACGAGCCGGCCGAACCCCTGATCGAATCGCGACACGGACTTGTAATACTCGGCCAACTCCGCGCGACACGTCGGCGTGTCGGGCAAGAAAGGCGGCACGATGACGTCGTTCGGGTCGTACGTGACTTCATCGACGCCAGGGTGCTTGCCCTCGTTGCCGAACAGGTTGGGCCGATATGGTGGAGAGCCAAACTCGCCGCTGCGGTGCGGATCGGTGACGCAGAAGTACAAGAAGAACGGCCGCTCATCATCGGCGGTAATGAGCGCGCGACACGCGTTGGCCATTGCGACACCGTTGCGCGGGTTGCCTGGTAGCTCCTGTTCGAACGGATAGACCACCTCGGGCGTGACGTGAAATTTGCCAACGCGAGCCGTGCGATACCCGGCCGCGGCCAGCCGCGCGCTCAAGGTCTTCAGCCGGTCGAAGCTGCTGAAATGATGCGCCGCGTGTTGCAGACCGTATTGGCCGTTGGCATGGTTGTACAGACCACTCAGGATCACGGATCGGCTGGGACTGCAACTGGCGGTCGTGCAAAAGGCGTGCGTAAACAGCGTGCCGTCGGCCGCAAATCGATCCAGATTCGGCGTCTTGATGGCACGGTTTTCGTAGCAGCCCAGGTCGCAACCAAGGTCGTCTGCGACCACCAGCACCACGTTTTTCGACGCACCGCGCGCCTCGATCGCCGAGCACGCCGCCATCAGCAGGATCATGAGTCGCGCGAGCATCGCGTCACCTCTTAACATCAACCAGGAATGCCGTTCAGTGCCAGACGGTTCAACGCAGCTTAAGCCATACCGACATCTCGCGCAAGTCCCGCTCGGTCATTTCTCCGTCGATCGAGCTCTCGCCGACCCGCAGCACTTGCAGGCGCTCGACGAGCTCGCTGCCGGTGCGAAACCGGTATATCACGCGCTGATCTCTCCCGTTGGACCAGCCCAATTCTAATCGTTGCCGCCCGGCGGTATCGTAAAACCTCAGCACGGCCACGCCATCGTCGGCCGGCTCGATCGGCACCACGATCTTCGCTTCGCACCCCAACAACCAGGCTGCCACGTCGGGCGACAATTGTTGGAGCGGTTCGAGATCGTAATGCGAGATCAGACTCTTGATCGATCCGATCGTCGAGCGTAGCAAGACAAAGTCCGGTGCCACCTTGTGCACGTCGGCCAACGACACGACGCCGGGCCGCTGGGACGCCGAAACGGCGCTGGCCGAAAGTCCCGTGACAACCATTTCCGTCAGCAAAGCGCTCAGTTGCTCAAACTCTCCCAAGGAGATCCAGCCCGCGGCTTGCATCTGTCCGAGCCGCCGCGCGGCGATCGAGCGGCTGAACGCCTCGTAAGCGACCAGTGGCGTGCGATCGACCTCACCGGAGGCTTTGAGAATGCCCAGCGGCCGGGCCAGGAACCC
>CAZUPX010000545.1:0-3503 GCA_964622155.1 uncultured Planctomycetaceae bacterium
CAAGGTGCACAGCCCCAGGAGTTCCGTTCCTGGTCTTCGCCACTATCCCTAGCCCCCGACCCCTGACCCCTACTTGAGCCGGATCGCTGTCACTTCGCCGGTCAGTTGCCGGTTCTTGGCGTCCAGGTCGCCCAGGCCCAGCTCCATCTTCAGGCCGACCTTGACCTCGCGCATCAGCACGAGCGATTGACCGTCCTGGGGACCGGCCGTGGCGCCCAGCAAATAGACGGTGCGCGGCGACTCGAAACTCGCGCCGTCGACCGAAGACGCCAATTGGCACTGACCCGTCGAGCGATCGAGCAGTTGGCCGCGATACACGCGGTCGGCCGTCTGGATCTCGAACTTCTGTCCGGCGTGCAATTGACTATGACACAGCGATCGAACCTCCGTGTCGTGCGTGGCCGCCATCGTGGCTAGCGCAAAGAGCACCGCAGCCGAGTGGCCCATCATCGTTGCAATCTCCCAGTTGTACGCCTGCGAATGCAGACTCTTCAAAGATGTGTACCGAAGCATAGCTCGATTATCCAGGGCCGCACGACGTTCAATCACGAGAATCCGAGGAATTGGCACGTACGCCGCGCGTTACAATCGTTACAGCCGCGCAACTGCCCCAAGCGACGGGCAATTTCACTTCGATTGCGAAAAAAGATTCGAGTCGGGCCGGACGAGGAATTCGAGTAGATCGACCAAGTTCTCGTCGCTGAGCGATTGCTCCAGTCCCTCGGGCATCAGCGATTTCCCGGTGCTGCGCAGTTGGTCGATCTGCGATCGAAGCACGAAGTCCTGTGCCCCCTCGGCTCTCCGCAGCGTGACGCTAGTCGCCGTTTCAGACGCCAGCAGGCCGCTGAGAACTTGCCCTTGCTGAGTGACCACGGTGTAGGCCACGAAGTCGGGCGAGACCTGCCGGCTGGGATCGAACAGGTCAACGACGAGCGTCTCTTTCGGCCGGCTGCTGATGCCCGACAGGTCCGGTCCAACCCGTTGACCGCGACCTTGGAGCGTGTGGCACGTGAGGCACTGCTTCTCAAACACCGTTGCGCCGCGGGCCCGATCGCCGCTCTGCCGCGCGAGCGGCTCGTAGTGGGCGACCACCGCCTGACGGTCGGAAGGGGCGTTGGCGCCGAACAACTGCTTGATTCTCGCGGCCAGCGACTCTTCGGCGACGGCCGTTAGCGCGTCTCGCGTGCTGCGATCGATCTCGCCCGGCGCGATTTCCCCAGCCTCGATCGCCGTTAATAGAGTCGCTGTGGCCGCAGGCGACCGCAATGCCGCCGACACGAGCGCCCTCCGCGTCGTGGTGGTCAGCGTGTTCCAAGCGGCCAACATCTCGCGGGCCGTGTCGGCATCGGCCTCCGCCACGCAGCCAGCTGCCGCCGATTGCAGCGCCTGATCGTGGCGCGGCTCGATCAATCCGATCAATAGCTTGCCCGCACTCACATCCATGAGTCCCAGGACGTCAACGGCCACCAGGCGATGTTCGATCGGTCGAGAGTCGTCCAGGGCCATCGTGCGCGCGGCCGACAAGAGTTGGGCAAGCGGCTGAGCACGCGAGCCCAGCGGACCCGACGGACTTGCTAGTTCGCGTGGGGAGCGCCCTCGATCGGCCAGCCCGTGAGCCAGCCCAGCCAGAATCGCCAGATCGCCCGGCGCGGCTTCGCGCGGCGCGGCCCGCGCGACCATGTGCAAACAGGCCGCCAATTGTGCCTCGTCACCTCCGGAGGCGATCGTGGCCGCTGTATCGGAAAGCAGTCGCGTCTGCGGCGCGGTCGGTTTATTTCGCCAGTCTGGGTTCTGCTCGATGAGCTGGGTCAGAAAATTCGGTGCGGCCTGGCCCAAACTCCCCAGCGCGGCGATCGGAGTCCATGCGTCGGAAGCATCCCGCGCAACCAGTCGAGCCATTGCCTCGGTTTTTTCCGAAGTGTCAACGTCCGCCATAGCAAGGCACCAAGCGAAACGCACGAGCGGACTCGAGTCGCCGGCCAGACTCAGCGCTCGCGTGCGAAGGTGCGCCGAGGCCGCCAACCGCGGCGCAGCCAGGCTCAATGCGTGCCGTCGCACGTGCGGGTTGCGGTCGCCGAGCGCCACGAGCAGCGTGGCTTCGTCCAACTGCGACGTGATGTCGAGCGTCGACAGAGCGTGCACCTTGGCCTGCGGCGTCCGGCCACTTGCGGCCAATGCCTTCAGCAGTGGCGCGGTTTTCGGATCGCGGCGCTCGACCAACAATCGCTGCGCCGTATCGCGCCGCCAGCCATTGGAGGATTCAAGCTGTCGGACCAGGTCGGCCGTCGACAGGTTGCCGAGTCGTGGAGACCTACCAGGTGGCGGAGCGTCGCGGCGGGCAACCCGCCAAATCCGGCCGTGAATGCTTCCCTTCTGCCAGTCGACTCCGCCACGCAAGTTCTCGGCTACGAAGGCCGGGTGCTCGACCCAGCGGCGATAGAAGTCGCACACGTACAGCGCTCCGTCGGGACCGGTCGCCATGTAAACCGGATGAAACCACGAGTCGGTCGAGGATAAAAACTCCCGCTGTTGTTCGCCGCGGCGGGCAACGAACGTCGGTCCGTCGGGCGCAAGCACGCGACGATGCACCAGATTGCTCAGCGACTCGCCGACAAAAGCGTTGCCGGAAAAATCCTCGCCCAGCGCGTCGCCACGATAGATCGTGAGCCCGCACAGGGCGTTGAAATAGTCGGTCCGCTCGCGGTTAAACGTCTGGGGCCTGGGACTGATGGGAAACACCTGGCCGAGGTCGCCCGGCTCGACGACGTCGCGCACGCCGTGCGAGGCCAGCCGAGGGTTGCGGTCCAAAAATGATTGGTCGAGTAGCGCGTGGCGAATGGCAATCGTATTCCACGACAGAAAGCGGTTACCCCAATCGTCGCGCGTCTGGCCGAACTGGCTCTGGCCGCTGGTGGCTTCGAACCCGCTGCCGTCCGGCCAGAAGCGAAAGTCTCGGCCGCGGATCGACACGGCCTTTTCCTTAGGGTCGGTTGGCCGGCGCACACTGCCGTCGCTGCGGCCGTTGGCGCCATAGACCCGGCCGTCGAGCCCCCACGCCAGGCCATTGCAGCGAAGCTGTTGGTTGCCTTCGCCGAAGCCGGTGAGCACGACGCGTTTCTCGTCCGCAACGCCATCGCCGTTGGTGTCTTTGAGAAACAAGACGTCGGGCGCGGCCGTGACCAGCACACCGCCATCGTAGGGCAGCACGCCGTTGGGAAAGTTCAAACCCTCGGCAAACACGGTGGCGCGTTCGTAGCGGCCGTCGCCGTCGTTGTCCCTCAGCAATCGAACGCGACCGGCGGTGGGTCCGAGCGGATAGTCGATCATCTCTGCCACGTACATCAACCCGTCGGCGTCCCACGCGACTGCCACCGGACTGACCACGTCGGGCTCGGCGGCCACCAGCTCGATCCTCAGTCGCTCGTCGGCCAGGCGAAACGTGGCGTGTTCTTCCGTGGGCGAAAGGGGCGCTTCGCGCACATCGGCGCCAAAGGCAGGAAGCA
>CAZUPX010000546.1:0-8129 GCA_964622155.1 uncultured Planctomycetaceae bacterium
GGTGACGCTGTTTGGCATCTACTTGGGCTTCCTGGCCGACCGCGTTTGGCGAGAGCGAACGGCCGTGCAAGCCGTGCTCGATACGCCCGGATCGATCCGATACGACTACCAGCGCAATGGGTTTCGCCGTCCGCCGGGCCGGCGCTCGCTGCAGCAGCTCATCGGCAAGGAGTGGTATCAAGAGGTTGTCGAGATTACGGTTCGATCCACTGGCGCCGATGATCGTCTGCTTGAAAGAATAAGCGACCTGCGCAGTCTAGAATCGCTCGACCTTGGCGGCACCAAGATTACGGACGCAGGTCTGCGGTTCCTCGGCAAGTTGAAAACACTTCAAAAACTGGACCTGAGCTTTACGCAAGTCGGCGATCAAGGACTGGCTTATCTGGCACACTTGCCCGAATTGCGACATCTGGATTTAGACTCAACGTTAGTTACGCACGAAGGCTTATGCGCGCTTGAGCCGTTGAAGAACCTGTGTTCACTAACGTTGCGAAATACCCATACCTCCGATCGCGGGTTAGAAGCTCTGGTACGAATGGGCCATTTGAGTGAATTGGATCTCGCCAATACGCAAGTCACCGCGCGGGGACTGAGATCACTCAAGACGATGAAAAGTTTGACATGGCTGCGGCTGTCGACAACTCACGGACGCGAGATCGGTTTTACAGCAGCCGGTATGGACGAGCTGCGGGCTGCCTTGCCGTCGGTGACAGTTTACCCCCTTCCTCCCGGTAGCTGGCCGAATGGCACTGCCCGGCCGCCTGCCCCTAAGTATCCGAGGCGGAATTACTGACGGGCCGGCTTTTACACGACCGTTGTCGGCACCATTGGCTGCGCTCGCGGTTCTGCGACACCGCCGCCGATCAGCCTCCGGCTATGATGTACACTTGCGGCCTTCTATCCGCGCGACTGGGGTTGTCCGTTCATGCGTCGCCAACGAGATCGTTTGCCCAGCTCATTATTTCGTGGCAGCGAACTTCCACGCATTTTGACCATGGTGGTCATGCTGGGTGTGCTGTGGCTGTTGGTTGACCTGGCCCGCGACCCCAAGACATGGCGCTGGCTCGATCCCACCGCCGGCGCCCCGCGGCAGCCCGCCGACCCTGCGACAACTCAACCAGCATCGGACGAGCCTCATGCAACCGGCCCAACCGATACCGATTCCGAGGAGCTCGACGCGGCGCGCGAGGAGTTGCAAGCGGTGACCGACAAGGCGCCGCTGGCCAAGGAAGAGATGCCCGCCTACTGGAGAATGATGGCTTGGGAGCGGCGCCAGTCGACCGCGAATCTTCTGGCTCGCGCCGAAAAGGGCGTCACCTTCAACGAGCTATGGCAACAGCCCGAACGGTGGCGCGGCAAGCTCGTCGAAATTCCGGTTCACTTGCGGCGCACTGCACGCGTCGACGAAGTCACCGAAAACTCGCTGGGCATGAAGACCGTCTATGAAGTTTGGGGCTGGAACTCCGATTCGCAGCCATACTGGTTTTGGTTCGTCTGTTCCAATCTTCCACCGGGCATGCCCTCGGGCGCGAGCATCTACGAGGAGGCCACATTCGTCGGCTATTTCCTCAAACTGTTGCCGTATGAAGACCACCAAGGCAAGCACCTGGCCACGCCTCTGCTGATCGGCCGGCTCGTGTGGCATCCCGAACAGGCGAATCCGCTTGTGCGGCAGGACGAGTGGACGTGGCCTTGGCTTATCGCACTGGGTCTGGGCGGCATCTTTCTGTTACGGTGGGGGTTATTCTTCGCCGGCCGCAAGTCGGCCGAAAATCGACGCCGGTCCGACTCGGGGACGCTCGATGCACAGGCCGTCGAAACGTGGCTCGAACAGGCCGAGACCGATGTGCCTGGGCACGAATCTCGCGATTCGCACGCGCCGCCAGACCGCCCAAACCTGAATTGACTGGACCACATTCAATCCAGGCATGATAATCAAACTAAGTGCGTCGGTGACGCATGAGCGTCAAGTCATGGCCGCATCCAAGCGCACCAGTTCAAGTTCAAGCGCATCGGACCCGCATGAAAGTCCTCGGGATGCTCAATCCTCGCAACATTACCTTCGCCGTCCCCAGCCCGGTGCAGATGGCGCTGGCAGCCAAAGCTTGGGTTGCGACAAACGGCGTGTGGTGGGCTGGTAGCGTGGTCGGACATGCCGTGGTCCTCTCTGCCGTCTTGCTCATGCTGGGCAGGATGGCCGGCCCGCCGCAAGAGGGCGACGCGCCGGCCTTCGAGGCTAAGCTCGACACCGAGATTCCGGTCCCTCAGCTCGATCATTTCGAGGTTGGCGAGACCCCGCTCGATCCGTCCGAGTTGAACACCGACACGCTCAGCCTGGTCGACGCGCCGCAGATTGAAAACGCGACGCCCGCGGGCGAGCCCGACGCCGCATCGGGCGGCGGCTCCGCCGCGTCGGCCACCGGCGGACTCGGCGGCCTCGATCAGTTCGCTGTCAAGGCGCTCGGCCCCGGACCGCTGGTGCGTGGCTCGGGCCTGGCGGCATCAGGCACCGGACGCGGGGTCGGCAGCGGCGGAGCCGGCAACGGCTTTGGCGCTCGCGGTGACAAAGACGCACGTCGCGCCATGGTCGGCGGATACGGCGGCACCAAGGCCACCGAGCGGGCCGTTGCTGCCGCGCTCAATTGGCTTGCCCGACATCAAAACGCAGACGGCAGTTGGAGCTTGGACCGATACTTGCAACTTTGCAAAGGCGATCCTTGCGACGGACCGGGTGCCTCCAAAAATGCCGACGCGGCAGCCACCGCCATGGGCCTGCTCCCGTTTTTAGCCGCCGGACAAACCCATCAATCCAAAGGGCCTTATCGACAAACCGTCTTCGGCGGCTTGGACTGGTTGATCAAGCATCAAGGCCGAGACGGCAACCTGCTGGCCGGCTCGAACATGTACGCGCACGGTCTGGCCGCGATTACTTTGTGCGAAGCGTACGGGCTGACCAAGGATTCTCGCGTCGGCCTGGCCGCCCAGGCGGCGGTGCGGTTCATTGAAGAGTCGCCAAATCCGAGCACCGGCGGCTGGCACTACGGTCCCAAGCCCGAAACAATCGGCGACACTTCGATTGTCGGCTGGCAGGTGATGGCGCTCAAAAGCGCACAGATGGCCGGCCTCGAAGTCAGCGAGCCAACTCTCAAGGGCGCGCACAAATGGCTTAACGCAGTCGCCAAGGGCGATAAGAAGGGCTTGTTCTGCTACAACCCCATCACGCCGCCCACCAACACGATGACTTCGGTCGGTCTGTTGTGTACACAATACCTCGGCGCTAAGCGCGGCGACCCACCCATCCAGGAAGGCATGGACTTCTTGATGCGCAACCTGCCAAACGCCGACGCCCGAAATTGCTATTACTGGTATTACGCCACGCAGGTATTGCACAATTTGCCGGGACCGGAGTGGGACAATTGGAACCGTCAGATGCGGCGCGTGCTGATTGAGTCGCAGATCAAGGAAGGCTGCGCCGCCGGCAGTTGGGACCCGATCAATCCCAAGCCCGACCCCTGGCAAAAGGAGGGCGGGCGAATCATGGTCACCAGCCTGTGCTGCCTGACCCTGGAGGTATATTACCGATATCTGCCGCTGTACAAGTTGGACACCGAAGACAAGCTGGCCGATTCGTCGCCGCCGAGCAAGGCGCCCGCGAAAAAAGAAAAAGGGACTGACTAAATCGGTCCGCCGCGAAAGCGTAGCGCTTTGGAAGCAATCGGTCGCGGGATTCGCGGAGCGAATGTCGCTGGGGCGCTATGGATCCAGCAGGGTTTTATTAAGACGTCCCGAACCCGACGGCGCCAGCCGCCGGGCATCTCTGAAACACGTGGCCGCCGCATCGATACGAGCATGATGTCGCTTCTCATTCGCCCGATGGTTCGCGGCTTGAGCCTGACGGCAGCCCTGGTATCACTGGCGATTCCAATTGCCGCGGAAGAGCCGGCTCGCGAGTTTCTTCGCGCGGCACAAGACCGTGGATACGGCGAGGTGGCCGTCGACTATCTCCAGCGCTTGCACAATGCCAAGAGTCTGCCTAACAATCTGGCCGAGACGTATGATCTCGAGCTGTCTCGCAGTTTCCGTATCGCAGTGGGCGAGGCATTCAACGCGGCCGAAGCCGACCAGCGGCTGGTCAAAGCCCAGTCTCATCTGGACAAGTTCCTGAAGGAGCATGCCGACCACCCCGAAGTCGCACGAGCGATGGAGTCATGGGGACAGATTGCAGTGGACCGGGCGCTGCAACGCATGCGCCAGGCGCGCGCCACCCGAGACAAGGACCAACGGGACAAACACCTGGCGGCCGCTCGGCCTGATTTGAAGGAAGCGCAGACCCGACTTACCGACGCCACGGCTCGTTATCTCGACAAGTTCACAAACTTCAAATCCGCGAACGACGCCGATAATAAGAAGGCGAAGTCGTCCGCCGGACTCTTGCGCAAACGTCAAGCGGAGCAGACCGTGCGCGACGCCGAGTTCGACTGGCTCGAATGTCGCTTGAGCGCGGCCAAGGTCGATTTTTTTCTGGGCCAAACCTGGTCCGACCCTAAGTCTCCGGAGCGTAAGGCAGCACTGACCGCCGCGGCCAAGGCGTTCGATGGTATCTTTCAATCGTATCGCGAAAGCCTCATGGGACTCCACGCCCACACGTGGCACGGTCGAGCGGCCGATGAATTGGGCAACGACCAATTGGCGCTGGACATTTACGACGAAGTGCTGGCCACCTCGCCCGAGGGACGCGAGCGCGAGACGGGATTGGAGCCGCTATTCGCGCAGGTGCAATACTACCGCCTGTTGGCAATCGCCCGGACGCAAGGCGACAAGACCTTGCTGGCCGAGGCCATGCCCTGGTTGCAATTGCACCGCACCTGGAAGAAATTCGACGGTTATCAGGGCGTGGCCCTCGAGGTCGCTAAGGCGAACTTGAAGATCGCAACCGAAGGTGGCGAGAAGAAGCCGGCACTGGCGCAGTCGGCGCTGTCGCTGCTGGCCGACATCAGCAAAATACCAGGCGAGCACCAGCAGGAGGCGATTCTGCTGCGACGCGAGTACACCAAAAGCGGATCGCAAGACCCGGCCACCGCCAAGACGTTCGACGAAGCGTTTGCCTTGGGCGAGGAGGCCGTCGAGAACCAGGATTGGCCGGCGGCGGCAGCCGACTTTGCCCGGGCTCTCGAGTTGAAGACTTCCGTAACAGACATAAAGCGAGTGGCCGATGCAACGCTGCGACTGGATCAGTCCAGCTACCAGATCGCCGCCGCGAACTACACGGCTGGCAAGTACGAAGAGGCGTTGGCGGCGGCGCAATCGATCGTTACGGTCCGGCCCGACGGTGTGATGGCCCCGGCCGCGTCGTCATTGGCGGTATCAACGGCGCTCGCGGCGTATGTGCGTTCGAGCGACAAGCAAACCGGTCTGGCGCAGTTGACGAAAATTGCCAACGATACGGTGGCCCGTTGGCCCGACAGGCCCGAGGCCGATGACGCGCGGATCGCGCTGGGCCAAGCCGAGTTGGTGCAGGGAAACCTTACGGCAGCTGTCGAAGCCTTCGAACACGTCAATCCAAGGTCGCTACGCTACGGCGCCGCCATGTTTCTTGCCGGTCAGACGAACTGGCGGCTTTACCTGGCGGCCAAGGTCAAGGCAGCGGAATCCGATCAAGTCGCAATCGTCGCCCAACGGGCCAAGGCCGAGCAGCAATTGCGCGCTAGCCTGGAGTCCCAGCGCAAAGACGCCGAACCGGGCAAGCCGCCACCTCGGCAATTGTTGGACACACAGCTACTGCTGGCCGAGCTGCTGCTCGAAGCCGCTCAGCCGAAGGAAGCCGCTGAGCTGACCGATCCGTTGGTGCTGGCAATCCGCGCGGAGAAACCCGCGCCGCTGGATAACACGCACCTCCGCGTGTTTTTGGCCACCGTTCGCGCACAGCTCGCACTGGGTCAATTGGACAAGGCAGGCGCCAGCGCCGCCGGGCTCGCTGAGTTGGGCGCCGACGAGTCGGCGATCAACGGTGTAGTGGCCTCGATCCTCAAGATGCTGGCCGACGCGTGGAAACAATCGACGGCCGACGAGATCGAAGCTCGGACTGGGGCCGACCCCATGCGTCGCGCCGCTGCCGAAACGGCCGCCAAGGAACACAAGGAGCTGCTTGGCCAGTTCGTCGATCGAATTCTCGCGCGCAAAAACAATACGCTGGCCGCCATGATCTATCTCGGCGACACCTGCGCCCAATTGGGAAAGGCCGATCCGGCTCGCGAACTGTACCAATCGATTCTCAAGCGGGCAGACGACGATCCAGCTTTCAAACAGGGCAACACACAAGCCCTAACCCGCATCCAAGCGCAGCTCGTGGGTCTGCTGCGCCAAAAGAAACAGTTTCCCGAGGGACTGGCCCAGGTCGACAAGCTGATCGAACAGTATCCCAATGCCCTTGAGCCGAAAATGGAGAAAGGGCGGCTGCTGCAAGATTGGGCCGATGTCGAACCGGCCCGCTTCAATGAGGCGGTGGCCCATTGGACCATGCTGCGCGTGCGACTGTCGAAGGCAACTCGCAAGCCGCCGGAGTATTATGAGGTCGTCTACAACGCCGCCAGTTGTCTGTTCATCGAGAGTCTCAAGATGCAGAACGACCAGAAGGCATTGCAAGCCGAACAGCTTCTCAATGCGACGCTGGTGCTCAGTCCGCGATTGAACGGGCCGGAGATGGTGGCCAGGTACAAAGAGCTTTTGCACAAGGTGCGTCAGCTCCGCGGCCAGCCGGTTGGCGCGTCGGCGCGGCGCTGAATCGTGGCGCTGGCACGGCTTGATCGCTGTGAAACAGCCGGCGAGCGCACGAGCTGCAGTTTGACTAGGACAGGCATCTCGCATCAGTAGCTTCCTTGATCCGAAAAAGTCGGATTACCAGTTGAAGTCGAACCGCATCGCAAGGATGTCCGACTCGGTCGCGCCGAAGACCGCCTGCGCCGTAGTTATGGGATGAATCCAATCGAACAGGCAGCGAACGCGATCGCTCCAGTACCAGTTGAAGCCGATCGTGAAATCGTTGTATTGTCCGCTATTGAGCTGATTCAGGCCGAGGCAAGACCAGCGCGCCTTGACCTCCCAGGCGCCCCAGCTATGGCCGCCCGGCACCCAGAACACGTTGCTGTATGGAACGAAACGGCCGAATTGGGCGCCGTGCTGGCCGAAGCGCTCGAAGTTCCGGTTCTCGCCCGTCAGGCAGTACGTGGCGTACGCGTAGGCGCCGTAGATCGTGGCGGGACCACCGGTATTCTGTTGGACACTCGTCAGGAACATCTCGCTTTGCAGGCAGAACGGTCCCAACACGGTTGCGAATTCCGCGCTGAGGGTTGTGTAGTACTTGGCGTCAAAAATGCCGCTGTCGATTAGGAACGGACCTTCGTGGATTTGCGGACGGGCGCAAAAGCGAGCCCGGTCGTCGTGGTCGTCGGTATACAAGATGTCGGCGCCCGTGTGGACCAGGTAGCGCCCCTTGGACGGCTCGTCGTAATAGGGCAGCCAGGTGACGCGTCCGACAACCCGGTAGCCCATGTTGTTGTCGATCCGCTCCTGGATGGCATCACTGATGTTGTCGATGAAGATGCCGGTCGACCAGGTAATGTTCTGGTCCTCGGTACAGTTGTAGAGACAGATGCCCGGTTCCCGGTCCACCGAGAAAGTGCCCTGCGAGGGGACGGACCGTTCCAGAAAGACCGTGTTGGTGTCGTTCGTCACCTGCTCCAGACTGGACGGCACGAAGAAGTTCCCAATCCGCGCCCGCCCGATCCAGGGCATCTCGTTGATCGAAAAATAGGCGTCCTTGACGGCCGGAGCGGTGCTGCCGACGGTCTCGTTGACGACCTCCGGCTCCAGGGTCATCTGGAGACGAAAGTCGTAGACGCCGTATCCCGTGCCGTCAGCCACCAGCCGCAACCGGCGGAACTCAAAGTAGTCCCGCGCCAGTGGGCTGGTAATGGCAGGGTCCCTGTTGGCCCACTCGATGAGGTCGGCCTGCACGTGCCCACCGAGCTTGACGGTCCATTTCTCGGCCGATAGATCTTTCCAGCCATCGGCTGGTTCCTTTGCGCCGGTGTCCTTGGGGGCCGGGGTTTGCACTGGCTCCAAGAAGGTCT
>CAZUPX010000547.1:0-2324 GCA_964622155.1 uncultured Planctomycetaceae bacterium
GACCGGCTGCCGAGCTTGCCCTGCTTGGGCGCACCTGGCCCGTTGGGCGTGGTGTTCACGCAGTATTACATGCCGTCGATCCGGATACCGTTTGTCGTGTCACTCGATAAGCGGTACGGATTGGTGGGTGCGACCTATGTGGGTCTTTATGAGTTTGGGCCTAAGATTCGCGGCGCCAGCGCGCTAAATTTCGGTGAAAGCGGCGACCCGGCCTCGCCGCACTTTTTCGATCAGGCGCGATTGCTTTCCGAGCGCAAGCTGAAGCCGGAGCTGTTCGACTGGCCCGACGTGCTGGCCGGCGCCAAGAGTGTGTATCGACCCGGCCAGCCTCCGGTCGAGAAGGTCGCCCGTTAGAGCGGGTTTCTTCAGGGTGCCATGCCGCATCGAGCACGCCCGCGCTTGCGCGGGCATGGCACCCGATCCTGAGTACGAATGCAATCAGCGGACGCCCAGGTTGCGCTCGATTTCCTGGGCGCGGGCGTCGACACCGCTGAATCGCTTCTCGTCGGCCGGAGGGCGCATGTTTTGCGCCCAGGTTCCCTCGCTATTGCCGAACCCTTTGCCGCGCCAGTTCCACCGACCGCAACCGCCAACAGCCATCAGGCTGACAGCGAGAATGAACGTCGCACAAACGGTTTTCGAATCGGCTCGCAGCATGCTCGTGCCAGTCGTGCGTCCCGGGGACAATTTGCGGGGCGGAAGTTTCGCAAATTGCCGGCTGCGGTGCCAGAGCAATTCGGGCCGCGAACATGCGTGACAGGTTGCTGTCAGTTCCACCAACACCAACCCATGAATAATCCGCACTATTGAACTTTTTCTGGACGGCGTCCGTCGCTGGCCGAGGGCTTTAGGCGCGGCCACGCGCTGCTAATACGTGCGAGATTAGCTCAGCGACGCTTGCAGCCGGCCGGTGACTAACAGATCAAGCAGTTCATCATCCAGGTCCAGGCCATCGGTCATCGGCCCCGCGCCGGCGAATCGCGCTGGGCCATCGATCGCGTCATCCTCGGCCCGTTGCATGTCAATCATGGAATCCGCCGCGTTCTTGGCGTCCGTGCTTGGCAAACCTGCCATCGGCGCAGAAGTCGGACTGGGCGCCGAAGCGCTGGAATTCGGCGACAGGCCGAGTGCGAACGCGATGGTGTCGTCGGCGCTAAGGCTGCTGTCACCGCCGGTGGCCGGTGATGCACTGGGCGCCAATGGTCCGGCCGCCACAGACGAAACTCCGCCCGCTGTGGCATCGCTGCCCATGGAATCAGGCCCGAACGGCCCGCCAGCACCCACGACCAGGAACTTCAATTGGTTGCCCAAGCTGGTCGTGTTGTTACGGGCGATAATCTGATCGGCCGAAGTGACCTGGCCGTCGCGATTGAAGTCGTTGACGTTGCTGCGCGTGGCCGGGCTGGCCAGATTCGTCGGGTTGTTGCGAGCGCTGATTTCGTCGGCCGATGTGGTCTGGAACGCGCCCGTATTGCCGGCACCCGAATCGGCCAGGGCGCTGCCGAAGTAGAACACATAGCTCGAATCCAGTCCGGTGTTGGTATTCGACTCGCCCAGCGCGTCGTTGCCCTTGACGATTACCTCGAGCCACGTCTTCTGGATCGCGCCGTCGGCCCATATCAGCTCGACGCGGTCGGAGCCCCCCCGCGCCGGCATCTGGGCGCACGGTCACGGTGGTAGGAGCCGGGGCCGTGGCCCAGGTGCTGGGCGAGTTGTTGTTGCCGACCTTGAAGATGAAGTCGCCGGCCGCGATCGTGCCGTGCGCGCCGGCGAGATCGACCATCAGGCCGTTGATGCCCCTGCTGTAGCTGGACACGGCCGAGAAGGCACTCGTGCCGCTGCCCGGCAGGTAGGCCGACTTGTCGGGCGCAATGGCGTTGTCGTCGCTGAAGGTCGCGCCATTGGTCACGTTCCACTTCGTGGAGCCTTTGTAGAACAGTTTTTGATCGACGACGGCCGAAGGCACGCGCAGGACCCAAGGTTCGCGGCCGTGGATTCCGTCATCGGCGGAGAAGAACAACGTGCCGTTGATGTTCGTCAGGGAACCGGGACCAGAGCTTGCGCTGCCTGCGAGGATATCCTGGACCAGGACGGTTCCGGCGCTGGTACCGTCGCTCTTCCACAGCTCATAGCCATTCGTGCCGTCATTGGCCTGGAAGAACAGCGTGCCGTTGACGTTCGTCAGGGCCCCCGCGTGGGAGCTGCCGCTACCGGCGCGAATGTCCTTGACCAGGACAGTCCCAGCCTCGGTACCGTCGCTCTTCCACAGCTCGATGCCACTCGTACCGTCATTGGCCTGGAAGAACAGCGTGCCGTTGACGTTC
>CAZUPX010000548.1:0-2922 GCA_964622155.1 uncultured Planctomycetaceae bacterium
ACTGCGGCTACTCCAAGTTTTTCGACCATCATGCCAAACCACAGATCATCGTCCGTGCCGGCCTGATCCCAACCCATGTATTTGGAAAACACCAGGCTGTCGATCGGGGTCCAACTGGCCGGTTGGTAACCGAGCGCTGCAAACATTGGCGGCAGATTCTTCTCGCCTAACTCAGCGATTCGGGAGTTCACACCGGCTGCATAGGCTTCCAACTCGGCTCGAAATGCGGCAGGCAAATTGCCTTCGGTCCAGAGCGCTTCACAGGTACGGCGCGTGCCCAATTGACGCATCAAGATGTCGGATTCCAACCCTCGCTCGCCCAGTATCTCGGCGGACGTGCCTGACGCCTGCCGGCGAAGCATATCCATTTGCCACAACCGCTCGCTCGCGTGCAGGTAGCCCAAGACCCTCGCGGCGTCGGTCCACGACTTCGCATAGATGTGTGGCACGCCGTAGTTGTCGACGTCGACGCGCACTTCGGCAGCCAGGCCCTGTAGCGTCGATTCGCCGGCCGCCGCGACCGGCGCTAGCACAACGCAGGGTAGCCAAGCAAGGGAAACGTACAAATAGCGACGCAAAATCATGCGAGCAGTCTCCATGCGGTTTCATGCGCCGCGCCGGCGAGGCGGACGCGAATATCGAAGGTGAATCGCTGCGACGGCAGCCCTAGGATACGCACCCTGGACGGGTTGGGCAACTATAACGACGATCGCGGCGCGGAGCGGAGCGGACTGACAGCCCGCAACCACTACCAGTTCAAGTGGGTTCCCGCCGGCGATCCAATATGCCGCCCCCCGCGGGCATACACCTACTTTGCTTCGGGTCGCCAGACGAGCGTTGTGACTGACCGAGCCGCCAACGGCGCCTGAGCCCTCGAGTCATCGGACACGATCTCAATCGATCGGCTTTTGCCGCGCAGGTTGACAAGAATTAGCGTCAGCTTGCCGTCGAGATTCTTAAAGCCGATCGTCGGGCAATCCGCATCCTGGCCGGTGACGTCGATCCGAATGGCACCACACTCGATAAACTTCATGAACTGGCCATATAAGTAATAGTCGAGCGGGTAGTCGACCGTGAGCGAGTCGGCCTTCAGCATGATGCACGTTCGCCTGGCGCGAAAAGGCCCGTTGTTGGGCTTTCCCGCGTCATCGATCATCGTCACCCAAGCGTTGTAGCTCGACGCGCCATGGGATAGTAGCCCGATGATTCGACGGGAGCCCTCCAGGCCAAAGACTGAGCCCTCGGTGAAGTGGACCGGACGATCGGGATATTCCTTCAAAAACTCGCTCATTCCCTCTGGCTTGCCGGCATAGCCATGGAATGCCACGCCGGCCACATACTCGGCTGCGCGGGGATCGCTGAGTATTCGCCGAGGGTACGCAATGCCCGGATCGTCGCCATCGGCCGTGGGCAATACGTTGTAATTGTGGTCGTAGCACCAAATCTTGGTCGCGAGACCGCTCTTCTTGAATGCAGGACCAAGGTGATCCCGGATAAAATCACGCTCTTCTTCGCCCGTCCAACGGCACGACGGGTAACGCCACTTCGGCGCGTCCTTCTGGCGATCCACACCCGGCTCATTCTGCACGGTCACGGCATGGATCGAGATGCCTTCGCGTTCGTAAGCTTGAATGAACTTGACGAAGTATGCGGCGTAGGCCGCATGGTGTTCCGGCAGCAAGCGCCCGCCAATCATCGTGCCGGTCGATTTCATCCAGCCCGGAGGGCTCCACGGTGACGCGAAGAACAGCAACTGGGGATTATGCTCGCGGGCAGCTTTCAAAATTGGGATGATGTAACAGAGGTCTTTCTCAATGGAAAACTGCTTCAAGTCGGGGTCCGTCTGGCCAGGCGGCAAGTCGTCGTACGAATACCAGGGTTCACCGGTAAAGTCGGGAGTGCCGATACAAATCCGCATCAGGTTCATGCCGATTCCCGTTTTACGATCGACCAGCCGCGCGATCGCGTCTTGACGCTGTTTTTCGTCAAGGCGAGAAAGGTTGTAGCAAGTCGAATGCTCCAAGGATGAGCCGAGCCCAAGCATCACCTGATGCGTCTTTTCTGGGAGCACGCGGATCGTCCCATCGGTCGTCGCTGTTCCGCCAGAAGTCTGTTGTTCCTTGGCAAATCGAACTGGGACTTCAGCATGGAGCTTCTTGGTCAAATCCTGGGTGGTAACCCAGACTTCCGCCTGGACGTCGGCCCTTGCCGCTGACGTCCACGACGCACACCAGATCGCCAGCATCGGCAAGGAGATCATGCGGGCCACGCGGCACAAGCAGGCGACTACGAAAGAGCGATGAACCCTATCGGAAGCGGACATCTCAATTACCTTATTTGGCGACGATCTACTACAACGTAACGGTCACGGCCCCAAGGAACTGAAATCGAAGAGGAAACCCAAATCGTCCGCGCCCACTTCGCTGTCCAATCAGCCCCCTCACTGGGACTCATGCCGCCAAGTATCGCTTCAGTCGTCCGCTCCGCGTACAGCAATTGCCAACGAACTCACCCCTCGGAGCCTGGACGATTACGACAATCCTCAACATGACAAATGGTTGGCACTACTTCCCTCCCGCAGCCTTTTCGACCTCCGCCATTCTCTCCGCGCGTTGGTGGACGCCGCCCTGGTGCAGGATAAGGTGTGTCACTTTGCCCGCGTCGTCCTTCACGAATGAGAGCTGCGCGTAAATGACCTTCAGGAAAAACTCGGTCTCCGATTCCGGGAACAGTTCGATCTTCGGCTGGTCCGTCAGTTGCCCTCGCAGGCGTTTGTCGTCGCGGGTGATCGTCAACTCAACGCCGGGCGCCAGTTGATACTTCCCTACCAGCGCGTCGTAGCACGCCGGATCGACCTGAGCAACCTGGTGGGTCCGCGGAAGGGCGTACGGCTCGCCCATCAGGATCGACATCAGCTCACGG
>CAZUPX010000549.1:0-3395 GCA_964622155.1 uncultured Planctomycetaceae bacterium
CGCCACCGGCGGCCACGACCGCACGCAACTGGCCGGCGGCGCGATAGCGGTCCGCCAGCTCGTCGAGCTGCGACAAGTCGCTGACGGCCTGGGCGGCCAGCCCGTGCTCATTGAGGTCCAAGAGCAAGTTGCGGATCGTCTCTTGGCGCGCTGCGGCGCCGGCGCTTGGATTGGTAACCACCAGCACCCGATTGGCCGAACGATCAGCGAGCGAGATCCGCGAAGCCACCAGTCCCTCTGAGCGAAAGTCGGCCCTTGTCGGACACAATGTACCAGAGCCTGCCCGGCAGGCGTTCGCTTTTGTCACGGACTCCTGACCGACCCGCTCAACAGTTTCGTCTCAATTCTCGAATTGAGACGCCAGCCACGGTTCGACTGCAATTGCAGTCAAAAACGCAATTTGGGACACAATTTGCTGTACGAGAACGGCGCACATGCAGCGAGATGAACCAGAATGGAAATAGCTGTTCAACTTTGATCGGTGCCCAACGCGAAATTCATAAGGCATTGTCGGAACACGAGATGCGAGTCGAGTTTAGCGAGATGCCGCCGGTCTGTCGAGCACTGGCATCGCGATTGCTGAGAGACAAGGCTCGGTGCTCACTGGCACCACAACTATGCGGCCCGTGGGGCCTCTGATGAAATTTAGCCGGATCGTTACCTTGCCCCTAACCGTCCAGCAACGCTAAGTGTAATTGGCGCATCAGAGGCCCCTTTTTATTGCGCGCTAGAGGCAGGGCGCGGGTGTGGCAATACATTTTGGCGGCTGTGAAGGAGTCAGGAGTACAAGCGGCATCCTGCCTCTTGCCGAGACGCGGCAAGATGCCGCGTGTAAGATTCCGCCAGTAGGCAATTCGCGTGCCCCCCGCGGCACCGACCTTGGCCGTCCGGCGACGCAATGCTAGACTTCATTGCTTCGCCGCCGCACGTAAATTTCGTCAGGCGTCCGCTGCTTCACGTGCCAGCCTAGCTTCAATTGGCAGAGCACCGCATTCGTAATGCGGGGGTTGCGGGTTCGACTCCCGCGGCTGGCTTTTTCCATTTGTGACCAGCCAACCCGTCGGCTTAGTGCCTGTGAGAGCAACGAGGAATCGAAAGGCACTGATCGCCAAGGGCGCAGAGACGAAGAGTCAGGTGCCGCGATCTCGGCATCCTCTGCGTTTCAAACTTTCCCGACCGCACTTGCAGAGGCCAAGTGTTGACGCGAACCGCCCCCTTGACGGCTTTTGACGCAACCTCTAAACTTTCGCAAGTCGTTGGGCCGTGGCGAGTTAGTTGCCTTTGACGAAATTAGCTTGGGGCGTTGCTCAGTAACGTGTTCCGCGCGGCATTCGATGATTGCCAGGCCCGCCTTGTCGAGCGACAGGGTGCGGCTCTATTTTTTGATGGTGGATACGATGGTTAAAGAGTCTCACGATTGACGTGCGAATCGACCCGCGCGCCGTGGCGCGCAGGCTAATCTATTTCGCGAGTCGGCTCGCGGTCCCTGGAGCGGTGTGATGTCACAGATTCTAGACGTGGATTTGAAACAGATCGTGCTGGCGGGCGGTCCGTTCGGCCCCCAGGAGATCAAGGCGATCATCAGCGCGGTGGGCGAGGACTCTTCGCAGTATCGGTCGTTTCGCGAAGCAGCGGCCGAGCTTGAAGTGCGCGAGGACCGCAGCCCCGCGGCGGCTGTGCGGTTGGGCGTGTGCTATTTCCTGTTGGGCCGGTATGCGGCTGCCGTGCAAACTTTGAAGGCCAGCGATGGCGGAGCCCTAGCGCACTTCTACATGGCCAAGACCTACTTCGCGATGGGCCAAAACGCCGACGCGATCGCCAGCTATGCGGCCGCGGTGAAGGCGGGTTACAACTCCGACGAGTGCGTGCTGGGGCGCGCCGACGCGCAGCGCGCCTCGGGCGATGCTCCAGCCGCGCTGGCCTCGCTCGATTCGCTCTCAGGCGCCGTCGAGCAAACGGCCGAGTACCTGTTTCAGCGCGGCGCAACGATTTCGGCCCTGGGGGGCAACCCGCGCGAGGTGATCGCGCTGTTCGAGAGAGCCGTCGAGTCGGATCCGAATCATCCTGGCGCGTTATTCGGGCTGGCCAAGGAAAACGATCGCCGCGGTAACGACGAAGTGGCACTCGATCTGTACGAGCGGTCGGCTTCGCAGTTTCCGACGTTCGTCGGCACGTTGTTGAACCTCGGCGTGCTGTATGAAGACCGCCAACAGTACGACCGCGCCCAGCAGTGTTATATCCGAATTCTGGATGTCTATCCGGCGCACGCGCGAGCCAAGCTGTTCCTGAAGGACGCGCAGGCCTCAGGCGACATGTTCTATGACGAGGACGCGCAGCGCCGCCGCGATCGGGCCAGCCAGGTGCTGGGCATCCCGGTCAGCGATTTCGAGCTCTCGGTGCGCAGTCGAAATTGTCTGCAGAAGATGGGCATCCAGACGTTGGGCGACCTGGCCCGATGTTCAGAACAAGAACTATTGGCCAGCAAGAATTTCGGCGAGACGTCGCTGGTCGAGATTCGGGAGATGCTGGCTTCCAAGGGTCTCTCGCTGGGGCAACTCGCTACGGTGAAGGCGGAGCCCGAGCCGGCCTTCGAACCCGAGTTGATGTCGCCCGACGAACAGGCGATGCTCGATCGTCCGATCGCCGATTTGAACCTGTCGGTGCGTGCTCGCAAGTGCATGATTCGTTTGGGGCTCAACACTATCGGTGAGTTGGTGCGCCGCACGGGCGACGACCTGCTGGAGTGCAAGAATTTCGGCGTCACCAGCCTGAACGAAGTCCGCGAGAAGCTGCAGCTTCAAAGCCTGAAGCTGCGCGGCGACTGAGATCCAACGAGGCGTGAGGCCGAAGTGCGTAGGCGATAGGCATGAGCGGAGATCAACCGTCCCTCCCGCCTTTGGCTTCCGGCCTCCTGCCTCGAAGTAACCCCGCGTTCGCATTTGAAGTTCACGCGACTGATCCGCGGTCCGCGGCGCGGCGGGCAACCTTTACCACGCCGCACGGACCGGTCGAGACTCCGGCCTTCATGCCGGTCGGCACGCAGGCAACCGTCAAGGGACTCACGCCCGAGGTGCTGCGCGCCACCGGCACGCAAATGATCCTGGCCAATACCTATCACCTCGCCTTACGACCCGGCGAAGATGTCGTTCGCGATTTGGGCGGGCTGCACGCCTTTTCGGGCTGGAGCGGGCCGATCCTGACCGACAGCGGCGGTTTTCAAGTGTTCAGCCTGGCGCAAAACACCAAGATCACCGACGAGAAGGCGACCTTTCGCTCGCACATCGACGGCAATCTGTTCGAGCTGTCCCCCGAGCGGGCCGTCGAAATTCAACAGGCCCTGGGCGCCGACGTGGCCATGGTTCTCGATCACGTCGTCGCGCTCCCTAACGATCCGG
>CAZUPX010000550.1:0-5901 GCA_964622155.1 uncultured Planctomycetaceae bacterium
GGTCCAGTTCACCGGGGATCGGCTGGGCGACGCACAGGAGATTTTGCTCTACGAGCCCGGCATCAAGGTCACACACCTTGAGGCAGCCGCGGCCAACGCGATCAAGACCAAGCTAGCCATCGCTCCCGATTGCCGGCTGGGTTTGCACCAGGTTCGCGTTCGCACGGCCAGCGGAATCAGCAATCTGCGCACGTTCAGCGTCGGTGCATTGGCGGAAATCAAAGAAGTCGAGCCGAACAGCGAAATCACGGCTCCGCAGAAGATCGCTCTCGACACGACCGTCAATGGCGTGGCCGACAACGAGGACGTCGACTACTTCGCCGTGGACGCCAAGAAAGGCGAACGACTCACCGCCGAAATCGAAGGATTGCGCCTGGGCATTACATTTTTTGATCCCTATGTGGCGATTCTGGACACGAAGCGATTCGAGCTCGCGCGCAGCGACGACGCTCCACTTTTGCGTCAGGATTGCACTTGTTCAATCGTTGTGCCCGAGGATGGCACGTACATCATTCAGGCCCGCGAAACGTCTTTCGCCGGCAACGGTTCATGCCTGTACCGGCTGCACGTGGGCCGCTATCCGCGTCCCAGTATCGTAATGCCCTTGGGTGGAAAACCGGGCGAGAGCCTGGATGTGACCTGGCTGGGCGACGTGCTGGGCGCACGGAGCGAGAAAGTCACCCTACCTGGTTTCAAGACGCCCTTGCCACCGGCCGTCACGTCGCTGACGGGCATCTTTGCCCGCGACGATCGCGGTGTCTCGCCGTCGGCCAATCCGTTCCGCCTGGTCGACCTGAACGGCGTGATGGAAGTCGAACCGAATAATGGCCTGCCGGAAGGCACGGCCTGCGAAGCGCCCGTGGCAATGAATGGGGTCATCTCTCAGCCGGGCGACGTCGATTGCTTCAAGTTCCCCGCCAAGAAGGGGCAGGTCTTCGACGTGCGCGTCTTTGCCCGCAGCCACGGCTCGCCGCTGGATTCGGTCGTAAATATCTACCGCATCGGCGGAGCCAACGTTGGCGGCAACGACGACAGTGGCGGCCCGGACAGTTTTCAGCGATTCACGGCGCCCGAGGATGATACGTACGTCGTCCACGTGCAGGACCATCTGAAGCAGGGCGGACCCGAGTATGTGTATCGCGTCGAAGTGACGCCGGTCCAGCCGGTGTTGACCATGGGTGTCTCGGAGCGAAGCCAGTTTGTCGACATCGTGGCCCCCGTGGCCCGCGGCAATCGGTATGCCTTCTTGGCGAACGCCAGTCGGGCCGAGTTCGGCGGCGACTTGAACTTGGAATTCAAAGATCTCCCGCCCGGCATCACCGTCGAAACCTTGCCCATGGCCGCCAACCGCGGCGACGTGCCGGTGTTGTTGACCGCCGCGCCAGACGCGCCATTGGCTGGGACGCTGGTGGACATCGTTGGCCGGCATGCCGATCCGAATCAGAAGATCGAAGGCCATCTGCGACAGCGGACGTCGATGGTGCGCGGACAGAACAATATCGAGGTCTGGAACCAGTACAGCGAGCGGCTGGCCACTGCCGTAACGCAGGAAGCGCCATTCAGAATCGACATTGTCGAGCCCAAGGTGCCGCTGGTGCGTGACGGGTCGATGAATCTCAAAGTGGTCGCCACGCGCAAAGAGGGCTTCAACGCTCCGATTTCAGTCACGATGCTGTACAACCCGCCCGGCGTCGGCTCGTCCGGCTCGATTGCCATTCCCGAGGGCAAGAATGAAGCCGACATTCCACTGACGGCCAACGGCGGCGCGGAAGTGAACAAGTGGAGAATCATCGTGCAGGGCGATGCCACGGTCGGCGACGGGTCGGTGACGGTGGCTTCGCAACTGGCGACGCTGGAAGTCTGCGAGCCGTTTGTGGCTTTCGCGTTTCAGTCAGCCGCCACTGAACAAGGTCAGCCGACCGACGTCGTGATCAAAGTCGAGAAGAAGCGTGACTTCGAAGGGGCTGCCAAAGTGGAATTGCTCGGCCTGCCCAATGAAGTCACGACCGAAGTGCGCGAGATCACGAAGGACTCGACCGAGCTGGTCTTCCCGGTGAAGACGACCGGCAACTCGCCTGCCGGCCGTCACAAGACGGTGATCTGCCGGGCGACGATTGTCGGTAGCGGCGAACCCATCATTCACACTCTTGGTACCGGCGAGCTGCGGATCGACACGCCGCTAGCGAAACCGGCCGCGGTTGCCGCGGCACCCACGCCGATGCCGGCCGCCGCAGCCGCGGCGCCGATGCCGCCGCCCGAGAAACGTTTGAGCCAATTGGAAAAGCTCCGCCTGGAACGACAGCAGGCCAAGGCAGCTGCCAAAGCCGCCGGAGGTGCGAAATGACACGGATTATCCTGTTACTCACGGCCGTTGTCCTGTCGGCCAGGGCCGCCATCGCCGATCCGGCGCCGCCGAAGCTGGAAGCGTTTCCGCCCGACGTGCAGTTGACCACCAGCCGTGATTTTCAGTCATTCGTGGTCACGGTCACGCGTCCCGACGGCGTGACGCAGGATGTCACCGCCACGGCCAAAGCCACGCTGGCGAATCCGGCGCTGGCGCGCATCGAGGGGCATACCCTCTATCCGACGGCCGACGGCGCGACCACGCTGGCGATCGAATATCAGGGGCAGACTGTCAGCCTGCCCGTCACCGTCAAGGACGCCGCGGCCGACCGGCCGATCAGCTTCAAGCTCGACGTCATGCCGGTGTTCATGCGGAGTGGCTGCAATACCGGCAGTTGCCACGGCGCGGCGCGGGGCAAGGATGGTTTCATGCTCTCGCTGTTCGGCTACGATCCCGACGGCGACCATCATCGCATTACGCACGAGATCGGTTTTCGCCGCATCAACCAGGCACTTCCGCGCGAGAGCCTGATGATGCAGAAAACCAGCGGCAGCGTGCCGCACACGGGCGGAAAGCGATTCGCCGAAGACAGCGCGTACTACCAGACGATTTTGCGGTGGCTTGAAGCCGGCGTGCCCAAGGACGCGCCGGAAGTCGCGACGGTCGCCGGCTTGGAACTTTACCCGCCGAAGACCGTGCTGGAAGGCGAAGGCGCGACACAGCAGTATGTCGCCAGGGCCAAATATTCCGACGGCACGGATCGCGATGTGACCAACCTTGCCGTGTTCTTGACGAACAATGACAACTCGGCGCCGATCAACGCCGATGGGCTAGTCACCGCGGCCGCCCGCGGCGAGGCCTTCATCATGTCGCGCTTCGCCACCTTCACGGTGGGAAGCCAGGCGCTGGTGCTGCCCAAAGATTTGCAGTACACGCCCCCCACGACCCCGCCGGCGAACTATGTCGATGAGCTTGTCGACGCCAAGCTGAAGAAGATTCGCGTGCTGCCCAGCGACAATTGCAGCGACGAAGTTTTCTTGCGACGTGTGACGCTCGACATTACCGGCCTGCTGCCCACGGTCGAGGAGTACCAGGCGTTCACGGCCGACGCCGATGCGGCCAAACGAGCCAAGCTGATCGATCGCTTGCTCGAGCGCAAGGAATTCTCCGAAATCTGGGCGCTCAAGTGGGCGAATCTGCTGATGGTCAAGAGCTCGAACGAGGTCAGCTACAAGTCGATGTTCTTGTACTCCAACTGGCTCACGAATCAGATTTCGAGCAACGTGCCGCTGGATCAAATGGTGCAGAATCTACTGAGCGCCAATGGCGGCACGTTCAAAAGCCCCGCCACGAACTACTATCAAATCGAGCGCGACACGCTGAAGACGGCCGAGAACGTGGCCGAGGTGTTCATGGGCATTCGCACGCAATGCTCGCAGTGCCACAACCATCCGTTCGATCGCTGGACGATGGATGACTATTACGGTTTCGCGGCCTTCTTTGCCCAGATCGGACGCAAGCAGGGCGAAGATTACCGTGAGACGATTGTGTTCAACTCCGGTGGCGGCGAGGTGAAACACCCCGTGGGCGGGCGGACAATGGCCCCCAAGTTCCTGGGCGGCGCGACGCCCGACGTCAACGGCAAGGATCGCCGCGAGGTGCTCGTCAAGTGGCTGGCCTCTCCCGAGAACCCCTATTTCGCCACCAGCGTGGCCAATCGCGTGTGGGCGCACTTTTTTGGAATGGGCATCGTTGAAGCGGTCGACGACGTCCGCGTCAGCAACCCGGCCAGCAATCCCGAGCTGTTCCAGGCACTTGGCCAGCGGTTCACGTCCTACAAGTACGACTTCAAGCAACTGGTGCGCGACATCTGCAATTCACACGCTTACCAGCGGGCGAGCACGGCCAACGAGAGCAATGCCGACGACACCAAGAATTTCTCGCATAGCCGCATCCGCCGCATCCCGGCCGAAAACCTGTTGGATTGTTTGAGCCAGGTGACCGGCATTCAGGAGAAGTTTCAGGGATTGCCCCTGGGTTCGCGGGCCGTGCAGATTGCCGACGGCAATGCCAGCAATTACTTTTTGACATCGTTCGGCCGCTCGCCGCGGCAGACGGCCTGTGCCGCCGAAGCGACGACCGAGCCCACGCTGTCGCAAGCCTTGCACTTGATCAACGGCGATACGCTGACGCGTCAGATTTCGCAGACCACGCGGCTGCAGAAGCTGCTCGACGCCGGCCAGAAACCTTCGCAGGTCGTGGAAGCGATCTACATTGCTTGCCTGTCTCGGAAGCCGACACCGGAGGAAGTTCAAAAGCTCGAAACCATCCTGGCCGCCGAGCCCAATCCGCGCAACTCCGTGGACGACATTCTGTGGGCTGTGTTGAATTCGCGCGAGTTCCTGTTCAACCATTAACCACCTGTCGATATCCATGATCGATCCCAAACGACAAATCCGTCTGGCCATTATGTTGGCCCTCGCCCTGTGGGCGATTCCGACAATGGTGCCGGCCGCCGAGGCCAAGCCCGCCGAGGCGGCGAAGATTACCTACGACGAGCACGTGCGGCCGATTTTTCGCGAGCACTGCTTTAGCTGCCACAACCAGGACACCAAGAAGAGCGATCTGTCGCTGGCCAGCTATGCCGGCGTGAATCAAGGAGGGTCGACCGGCGCGGTCATTGCGCCAGGCGATCCGGACAGCTCGCGTCTATGGGGCCTGGTCGCGCACCTCGACGAACCCAAGATGCCCCCTAACCAGGACAAGTTGCCGGCTGCCAAGCTGGACGCGATCAAGGCCTGGATCGTCGGCGGAGCCCTGGAGAACAACGGCTCGGTGGCCAAGATCAAGAAAGGGCCGTCGCTCGACATGAGCGCCACAGCCGGCTCGGGCAAGCCTGAGGGGCCACCGCCGATGCCAGAGGGTCTCTCGCGTCAGCCCGCCGTCTACACGCCGAAGGCCGCAGCCATTACGGCGGTCGCTTGCAGTCCCTGGGCGCCCTTGGCCGCGGTGGCAGGACAGAAGCAGATCGCGCTCTACAACACCGACACCTCCAAGCTGCTCGGCGTGCTGCCGTTTTCGGAAGGGGTGGCACACGTGTTGAAGTTCAGCCGCAGCGGCTCTCTGCTGTTGGCCGGCGGTGGACACGCAGGCAAGGCCGGCAGTGTTGTGGTCTACGACGTCAAGACCGGTAAGCGCGTCTTCGAAGTGGGTGACGAACTGGACGTGGTGTTGGCGGCCGACATCAATGAAGACCATACACGAATCGCGCTAGGTGGTCCGGGCCGTGTTGTGCGAATCTTTTCGACCGCCGACGGCTCGCTGGTGCATGAAATCCGCAAGCACACCGAATGGATCTACGCCCTGGAGTTCAGCCCGGACGGCGTGCTGCTGACCACCGCCGACCGCAACGGCGGCATGTTCGTGTGGGAATCCGAAACCGCGCGCGAGTATCAGAATCTCGCAGGTCATAAGGCGGCCGTTACCGATGTGAGCTGGCGCGCCGACTCGAACATTCTCGCCAGCTCGAGCGAAGACGGCACGATCAAGCTCTGGGA
>CAZUPX010000551.1:0-2415 GCA_964622155.1 uncultured Planctomycetaceae bacterium
ACGCCACGTCTCACGTCGAGCAGATGGCGCCTTTCGTCGGATTGGTGAAGGCTGATTCCGAGTTTGCAACCTCCCTGGTTCCAGTGGGAAAGGGCGAGTTTCTAGCGGTAAAGATCTCCGTGTAACAGTCAGATCGACCGAAGCCAACGAAATGCGCTCTAAAGGGTCAACCACTACCCGCGATCCGCACCAGCGCCAGGATCCCCGCCCGGATCGCCTCGGGCAGATGGGGCCAGGCTTGGATTACGACCACTAGGGCGATGTCGATTTGGGCTTGGCCCTGGGTGCTCGTTTCGGCTTCCTGGTGGCCCGGTGCGGCGAGTGCGCCGCTTTCTGCGCCGCGCGTTTCGACAGCCCGCGCGTTTTGCGAGGAATCCGCGCCACGTTCGACTTCCCGTAGCTCTTGATAAGACCTGGCGGCGCGCGCTGCTGCGCGCAAGTGGGCTGGTGGAAGTTGGGATCCTAAGGGCACCAGCGACCGATCGTGCGCGCCAAGCCCAGCGCAAGCGACTCAGGCCGAAGGCCGCGGTTGAACAACTGAGAGCCGGACGAGTTACGCCCAAGGGGCGCGTCGCGGGTTGGACCGCGACGAGGCTCTCAAGAGGAAATCATCAGCCAGATGCGTCAAACGATGGGGAAAACCCCGATGACTCTCAGGCAACTATGGTGTAGTTGCACTGTACTGACGCCTCCCGCGAGTGTTAAGGATTTGGCGGAAATCTCCGTCCACATATCGCGGGGGATTCATATAACGTGCGGCATTTCGATACCGGTCTCTGGGGCGACCGTTTACGGAGGTCGCGCCGTAGCGGCAGGCGTTGGAGCGGGGTGCGACGCTTGCAGTTTGTTCTGCGTTCACAAAGCCAGAATCTGAAGCACTTTCTCAGCGACCAGACTGCCTGCTTCCAAAGCTGGCAGCCCGGCCTCATGGATGTTGGAAATGACCGAGTACTCGTATGCCGGGGCAGCGGCCCCCGCCGGACTCTGACGGCGGAACACCAGGTAAGCGGACAGGCTGCGAGCGGCCTGCGCGTCGCCGCCGGGCCGTTCGCCGATCAGGCAGATGACCAAATCCGCTTCGACCGCTTGTAAAATCTCCTCGGCAAGCTTCACGCGCCCGTAACGCACGAGGATCGGTTGTCCAACGCGAATGCCGCGAGCTCGCAGGGCGTCGTCGAGCACGCCCAACAGCGTTGGCACGCTGTGATGCACGGCACCGGCGCTCAAGCCATCGGACACAAGCACCTGCACCTGGTTTCGTTCCGGTTGCAGGCGCGCACGATCGATCGCGGACAAGCGGCTGCCCAGCTCGGGCGAGCGCAAGTGTGATTCCTTGTCCTCAGCGCGCGTCGCTAGGATGCGAAAGTCGGCAACCTTGCGCAGCGCATCGACGTTTAACTCCTCGTGTACCGCCTCGCGGCCGATCGCCTGATCGGCACGAATCCGGCGGCTGACCGCATCGGCGGGTCGCGGTCCGGCCGTTTCGAATCCGGGAACCGAAGGCGTGGCCGCGGCCAGCCCGACAAGCTCTTCGTCGGACTGACAGAATTGACGTACGTTGCCCCAGTTTGAGCCGCGCGAGATCCGTCCATCGTCGCCACGCGTGACAATCCCTCGCTCGATCGCCCATTCAAGAAACTCTGGCGCGGGCCGCAGGCCATGAATCTCGCGCAGCGTCTGGTCGTCGTGGCCGCTGGTGTCGAAGTAGGCCAGCATCCGGTCGGTGTTCAAGCACACGTCCATGTAGTAGTTGGCACCGGCGGCCGTCAGCAGCTCGGTGGCCATTTGCTGACCCTCGAGCGTGATCTGCGAGTGCAGCGTGTAGCAGGGGGCCATGCCCATCGGCAGCCCCAGCAACTTGCCCATGAAATGGTCCTGCAAGTTGGCCACGATCATCTCGAAGCTGTCCGCATGCGTCTCGGGTCCGATGAATCCGGTGACGTTGTTGACCATGAACGGGTCGTAGCGGCGCGCCAGTACGTAGCACAAGGCCTCGGCGGTGGTCATGTCGATGCCGTTGTGCTTACCATAGGTCAATTCGCTCCCCTGGCCGGTTTCGAAGTACATCATCTGAGCAGTCAACTCGCGAAGCGGTCCGCACCGCTGCATAGTTCGATAGCCTTCGTCCAACAGCTCGACCGTGACGTCGAACTCGCCGGTGAGCGTCCGCTCGGTGCCGGCCAGACTTTGGAACAGGATTTCGACCGGCGCGCCGCGCTGCAGACATGCTAGTTGAGTCTTGATGTGTGCGAGCACGCAGATCTGCGTTGGCACGGACAATGCCCGGCGGAGTTTGTCGAGATGTCGCAAGATCACTTCAACGTTTTCGACCGTGTCGATGGCCGGGTTGAGCCCAATCAAAGCGTCGCCGGCGCCCAGCGACAAACCCCAATAGACGAGCAGCGTCACCCCCCG
>CAZUPX010000552.1:0-4483 GCA_964622155.1 uncultured Planctomycetaceae bacterium
GTAAAGCCACCCCATGCCCCATCTCCGCCAATGGCGACCTTGAGGGCCACGCCATTGTCCAGCGTGGGGGGCGCGACGGTCGTGACGTTGATGTTGAACGGCGAGTAATCCTCGGCCACGGATTGCCAGATGCGATTCATGCAGGCCAATTCGTAGTCCGAAAAGGAAGCAGCGTCGCCGTCTGAGTCGTAAGCGGGCGTCGTGATGTTCGGAATGCCGCCCCAGTTGGCCTGGAAATCCCCATCGAAATCCAGGTACAGCGCGGCCGGGGCGCCCGGCAAACTGTTCAGCAGCGGCAGGCTGGAGAGCGGATAGGTCGAGAGCACCAACCGGCGTTCCAGCACTTCTACTTCTAAGCGCGGTCGAAACGTTCCTTGGAACATGGGAATGTCCTCCGTAGAATCGAGTCCGTTCCAGACTGGAGAACGCAAGCGGGATGGCCAGCGGGTGTGAAGTTCCAGCCAAGACAGGGGAGAAGCGGCGAGAACCCGCTCTTGTGAAGTGGGACGCTCCGTGTCCTGTGTTTTGTCGCCGCCGCTGCCGGGCACCGACGAACCCTTCCTTGGGGCCGCGAATGAAAAACTTGGGGCCGCAAATGATAAACGATCCGCGGCTTGTGTCCAGAGAGTTCTGTGGGCCAACGAATGGGCGCATGCATGACAGCTTTGGGTGCTGGCGGCGCGCATCACCGCGCAATCAACCGCCTCGAGCGCGAACGGCTAAACCGCCAGGGCGCGCGAGTGGCCGCGACAGCGCAAGAGAAATGATTTGGGCCTGAGGTTCCGGTCTCGAATGCCCCTGAGAGACTGGATGCAAGATAGGATCGACGGCTGCGTTTGGTAACCCCGCGTGCGGACAATCGGAGCCCGCCGCGAGGGTGCCCCCAATTGAACTCTATCAAATACCCCCGCGTGAGGGCGGGACACGATCAACGCGTCTTGATGGATCACCCAATCAGTCTTGTCATGGGCGGTGATCCCAACAAAACGCCGTGCGGTGGGCGCTCGATTAACTTAAACGCGAAGTGCCGGAGACTTCCGCCGGGCGCTCTGCCCGCTCGCGCACCGCGCTGGGGATGAACAGACACAGGAACAGGGCCCAGCCCCAGGCGACTCGACCGGGCCCATCGCCGGCGAGCAACGTTGCCAAGAATGCACCTACGACGGTGGCGAACCAGAACATGGTCGTGAGTGTGAACTGGCGGTGCGACGCGGCGACTTCGGACATGCGGACATTATAGGCCACGCGCAACAACGAACCAATCGCTGGGTGTTGGCCAATCCGAGCGACGAAAAACAACGTAGCCGCCTACGAATGCGGCCCGTTCTCAGCCCGGCGGGCTTCGAGATGCCTGGCTTCGAAGACCAGGACTTTTCTGGGCCTCTTCGGCAGGCAATAGGGGTCCGGCAGCTCTTGGATCTGGCGATAGCGCTGTTCGATTTGCGCAAGCCACTCGGGGCGATAGGCGTGCCCACCGACGTGCAGAATGACATAGTCGTAACGAGCGGCTACCGCCGCCTTGGCCACCGCTTCGTCGAGGGTCGGGGATTGCGGGCCCAATTCCGCCGTGGGCAGCGTGCCGTAGAAACCGACATACGGCGAGTTGCAGACAATGCCGGCACTGGGCTCGGCATGAGCCTCGACCCACCGTGTGGCTTCGATGACGGGCACGAATTCACGGCAGAATGGCCGCAAGGTATAGGGCAATACCACTGCCGTGCAAACCCCCAGCGTTGCCCACGCGGCGTATGCACCGCGGGCTTTTGTACGCCGCGCCAGCCGCTCCCCGACGACCACAATGCCAAGGGCCGTGAAAGGCATCGCCAGTCCCACCAGCGGCAACAGGTGCCGATGAGCGATATAGCCAGCCGAAACGTGAAGACCCAGCAGCAACAGGATATGAAGGCCCGCCAACAACGAGACGAAGACGATCGTAAACGTGAAGGCGCGGCGGCGGACGAGGGTCACCATTCCCACCAGATACAGCGGAATGAAGATGAACTTGAAACCCTGGCAAACGCTGTTGATGAATGCTGAAATCGCTCTGCCGACGGCCTTCAACGCAGCGAACAGCACCATCTCGCGCCTTGCGATGGCCGGCGCCGAGCTTTCACTTACTACGACAACCCGAGGCGCTGTGGGGCCGGCTGCCGCTGCCACACGAAGGGTTGGGGGCGGAGAGACTTCGGGCATCGAACTGTTTTCGACGGCCCTGGGAGCTTCGGGCTGCGACGGCGCAGGCACCGTTTTGGTGTGCACAAGATTGCCGACAAACGCGCCGATCTGCGCCTTGGCGCCCGGCAGTTGTTTGCTCGTGAATTTTCCGGAAAGGAGCCAGTAAGGTGACGCGACGACCAGGGCGGCCGCCGTCAGTGTTCCACATGTTAGACACACTCGCCTAGCCGGCCAGCGGGCGCGGACCCCGTGAACCACAACGCAGCAAAGGGCGATGAGAGCGACCTCCAAACCCTCCGGCCGAATCCAGTAGGCGATTCCACTGGCGGCCCCTGCGGCAGCCAGCCGCAACAAACCCCCCGTGACGATTGCGGAGGAAGCCAGCCATGCGGCGAACAGGTAGGCAACCAAATGCGGCGTGTCGCTCAGCGCATCGGATGCACTACTGCGAGGGACCGGCAACACGGCGAAGACGAAGGCCGCCAGGTTCGCCGTGCGGACGTCGAAGAGGTCGCGCCCCATCAGCCAAACGACCCACACGCTCAATAGTCCGCACACGCAGCCAATCCCCTGGCCCGCGACCATCCACGACCCCGGGTCGGTCCGATAGCCGAGCGTCTCCACCAGCCGCGTGCCGCCCAGTAGCATGGCTGGGTAGCCGGGATGTTGATCCTGCTTGCGGATCGTCTCGACGGGCGTCCGCGACATGTCTTTCGCAATTGCCGTGAAGATGATTCCGTCGGCGGTCACCGACGGCGACCGGGCGACGATGATCGCCTGCAAGATCGCTGCGACAACCAAAGCCAGAACGAGTCCTCGGTAGGGTGTGAACATGCCGTGGTCCATCGATTAGCATCCGTGGTCTTCGATGAGAATCGTTAAGGGTGTCAGCAGCAGAATGCGGATGTTGAACCACAGGGACCAGTTTCGAATGTAGAACAAATCGAATTGGATTCGTCTTTCGAGCGACGTATCGCCCCGCCAGCCGTTGACCTGGGCCCAGCCGGTAATGCCAGGCAGCACTTGCAGGCGCTGGCGGTAGGTTGGGAATTGTCGGGAGAATGCCTCAACGAAGTAGGGCTCTTCGGGGCGCGGTCCGACCATGCTCATCTCACCTCGCAGCACATTGAGAAGCTGTGGCAACTCGTCGAGACTCAGGTGCCGCAACATCGCGCCCACGCGGGTACATCGCGGGTCGCCGCGCTTGGACCTCATGGGTCCCGTTTCGGCCTCGGCATCGACCCGCATCGTGCGAAACTTGAACATCACGAACGATTTTCCATCCAGCCCGACCCGTTCCTGCTTGTAGATGATCGGGCCGCGACTGGATACTTTTACCAGCAAGGCGATCAGGATCATCGGCACGGCGAACAGGCATGCCAGGAAGACGGCCGCCACAACGTCGAGCGCGCGACTGACGAGCAGCCCGCTCCGAGTGGGGCGCCGGCTCTGTGGGTTCCGTGTGAACGGCGGCCTGCGGCCGAAGCTGGCGCGCGGGGACGTCCAAGAGCCTGGGGAAAGTTGCTCGGTACTCATCGAGAAGTCTTTCTTTCGCGAGAACCTGCGCTCGCCAGGGATCAAGAAGATTGTGAGGCGGAGCTTAACAAAGGTGTCCAACAGGGCCTAGAGCATTTGGGCGACTGTGCGATCGACATTGACGCAAACCACGGGAACATTTAACCTTCGCTGCCTACAGGCCTTCAGCCCAAGCGGCCGGGTCTAAGGCGCAGGACGGCTGGCTGCTCCATCTTGGCCGAATCAAGGAGAATTCGTGGTTCAGCTTCCAATTATTGAGCGGGCCGTGCGCAAGATGCGAACCGCTCGCAGGATGCTTTCCGAGGCAGCCCAAGTCACTCAGCAGCTTTCTGAACTCCGCAACAAGATTGCAAGCCTTAATCGCGCGCTCACCGAATGCAGCACGAGAGCTGTGCGCCCAGCGTCGATGTATCTTGGCGACCATATTGCCATCGCCAAGACCACGCGCGGCCAGCGGATTTTTGTTGATAGTCGCGACATCGGACTAGGGATACACCTTCTTACCGAGGGGACATGGGAAAGCTGGATTGCCGATCGATTCGAGCAAACGCTGCGCCCGGGCGCTACAGTCATCGAAGTGGGCGCCAACGTCGGTTTCTATACTTTGCTGGGCGCCTCCCTAATCGGCCCGACAGGACGGTACTATGCCTTTGAGGCCAACCCGCATATCGCCCGGTTGTTAGGTTGGAGCGTTGACATCAACGGGCTCCGCGACCGAGTGACGATCATCAACAAGGCGGCCTATAGCGATCGGCGAACAATTGATTTTCAC
>CAZUPX010000553.1:0-2587 GCA_964622155.1 uncultured Planctomycetaceae bacterium
GGTGGCACTGGCGTGTCGCCAGTGCTGGGCCAAATGACGAGTCACTGGCGACACGCCAGTGCCACCCGGCCATGTATCAACGGTCGTTACGGTGCCGTCTCGATTGGTCCAAGTCCGACATCTTCGTAATCCGCCAGCTTGCCGCCGTCGTCTTTCAAATTCGTGCCGACCGAGTAGACCAGCCAGCCGCCGGGCAGTTTCTTCACGCGCAGGGTCTCTCCATTGTATGGATCGACGGATGCGTCAGCCGGCAGGCCGAGCTCATCTAACCTCGGCTCTCGATCGTGACCGGCCTGTTGCCGCCTGGTGAGCTGGTTGATCAGGCGCAGACAGCGAAGCTCGGCCGTCGCCCGATCGACGACATCAGGCACCGCCGGCAAACTCGCGGTCAACAAGTCCGACAAGGGCTCGACGCTGGGAGAGGCTGCAAAATTGGCCAATAGGTCGTCGCTCGAATTCCCCAGTTCGACTTTGGGCGGCCTGGGACGATCACGGAACGGACGCTGCGACGCCTGCATCTGGTTTGCCATTTTATCGAGGTAGGCGCACTGATCGTTTTTCCACATCGCTGGCCACCACCATGCAAGTGTCTTGGGGTGGACTAACTGCGTTTCCGAGTCCTGGAAGATCGCCAGTCCAAGTGCGCGTTCCACAGGAAATACGCTGTGGAGAAGCCGCATGTCGTCGTGTAGTCGCAATTCGGCCTCCAACGCCTCGCGCGACGTGTGGGGAAGTGAGGACGTTTGCAGAATCGTGTTGGACGCTTCAATTGCCGCGTAGCGAAGCGCCATGGCCATTAGGAAGCTAACCACGGGTGTTTCACGCTGGTGCAGGCGGCAGATGCGAAACAAGACAATAGCGCGATTCAGGGCATCCTCTGGCTGGGCGCGGGCCAACGATAGCATCGCGCGGATTTGCACAACCCGGGCCACATTGTGCATGCATTCGACGCGCTGCAAATTATCGTTGAGAAACGCATGCCCACCCGACCTGGTGTCCCATTGGTGGTCGAATGCGGTACAGGAGCCCGCCTTCTCGATGAGCGCAAGCGCGTCGGGATGCGTTTGCAGCGCGCGGTCGATCGCTTCCTGCAGCGGCGGCGGCAAGTCGTCATCATGGAATTCGCGCTGGTGCTCGTCGTACGCCGGGTGGAGCTCGCCGATGATTGCCTTAACATGATCCTCACAGCGGCGAAGATAGAAGTCTGCGTCTTCGTTCGCCGGAACCGATTCCCGGGCCAGGTCCGCGAGGCCGATTGGTTCGGCTGCTTCTGTTAATTCCGAGAGCTTCTGCGCAAGGCGATCCGATGCCCACTTGTCGGCAACCGCACGAGCCACGAGGAGGACGAGCAATAGACTCGCAACACCGCCGACCGTCCCTATCAGCCAACGCGTCGCTCGTTTCATCGCATCGCACAAGATTCGGGACTTGGGCTTCAGACGCACCGCAACCAATAGCCACATTGTGCGCGATACGGCATGATGAGTCATCCAGCAAGTCGGCGTAGGTCAAGGCTTGCCCTGACAAGGCATCTAATGCCGTTATTCCGTCTCGTTCGTGGTCTCGCTAGGCTCGAGCGGCCCGCTCGGGCCGAGGCCAACATCTTCATAAGCAGCCAGCTTGCCGCCGTCGTCTTTCAAATTCGTGCCGACCGAGTATACCAGCCAGCCCGCGGGCAGCTTTTTGACGTGCAACGGTTTGCCGGTGTAGGGATCTGTGATTGCGTCGTCTGGCAACCCAAGGTCCTCAAGCTTCGGCGCCGACGTGTCGGCCGTGTCCTCGCGCCGGACGAGTGCATTGAGCACCCGCAACGTGCGCAATTCGGTGTCAACGCGGGCAAAGGCTTCATGTTGGGCTCGAATCGCCGGGAGCACCAACCCTGTCAGCGTACCTAACTTTCCCGAGGCGACGGCCGCGCCGGTGCGGTTCTTGGAGTCCGAGTACGGACTCTGGGCACATTCGATGTACCCGGCCATCAGATCCAGATAGTCACACATATCGTTGTTGAACGACGGCCGCCAACTGGCGCCAAAGCCCATCTGGCGCGCCATGTCTTGAAAACTTAGCAGGCCAAAGGCGCGCTCCGAGCGGAGTGCCTGACGATAGGCTTCCGCCATGTCATGACGTGCCAATTCGGTTTCGAGATCGCGGTATGCCGAGTCGTCGAGACCGCGGGCTCGCAAGACCAGATTGGCGGTTCCCAGGGTGGTGCTGCGCACGGCAATCGCCACCAACTGGCTGACCATCGTCGGATTGCGATCAAAGTGCCGCGCCAGGCGAAACATGGCCCTGCAAGTGTTCAACGCATCCTCGGCATGACCTTCGGCCAGTTGCAGCCGAGCCTGGAAGTTGAGAACTCGCATCACGGGGCGCGAGTATTGAACCTGTTCCAACAAGTCCGTGTTGAAGGTTTGCGCGTCCGTGTTGAAACCCAATCGCGGGTCGTAGTCCGGACAGTTTGAGGCTTGTATCAACAGCGGCACGGCGCCAGGATGTGCCGCCAGCGCGCCGCGAATCGCCGCCTCGATGGAAGCGTTCGTGCCGCCCTCGTAGAACCCGACTTTGTCCATCTCGGCGTCGACCGCTA
>CAZUPX010000554.1:0-4699 GCA_964622155.1 uncultured Planctomycetaceae bacterium
TTCGCTGATCTGTCGCTGATCGACACCGGCTGGAAGCATGAGAGCTGGAACACGCAGCCGGTACAGGTGTTCTGTTCCCAGGTGGGCTATGGCGCCTTCATGCCATCGAAGGGCGAGTCGCCCTATCGCCGGCCACAAGACTCCGCTCGCGTGATCATCGGCGACAACTGGCACGTCAGCTTCCCAGGCGGCGCGCCGATCGCGGTCATGAACTCCGACCATTGGAAGCTCAAAGTCCACGAAGGCTTTCTGGCTGGCCAGTCCGACGACGGCGCGCTCTTGCCCGGGGCGCTCCGCGTCTTCAATCCGCCCAGCATCGACGGCCGGCCAAACCGCACGGCCCATCTGTCGTTCGCGAAGCACATCTTGGCCGAGACCTGGGAAACCCGATTCGTTCCCGGCTTCAAAGGCAACCGGACCGGCTGGTGGAAGTCACCGAAGCCCAACCACTACTTCGACGCCACGTACCAAGCCATCGTCGCCCGCTCCATGCGCGGTATCGGCGTTCTTGAAACACCCGCACTGCCCACAACGCCCGCCATGGAAACGACCGGGCCCACACAGCACGGTACGTCGGCGGTTGCCACATTCGAACGAAACCGTTGGTAACTAGTAAGAGGTCTGCCATGCCCAAGTTGAAAGACGATAAGCCCGCGCCCGACTCTGTGCTGATCGAAGTCCCGCTTTCCGAAGTCCCGGCGGCCACCTGGGGGCTGCACATCAATACTCACCTAACACCGGAACAGTCGCACGTCCTCCGTCGAGTAACAGCCGCGCTTGACCAGCGGCTCGAAAAACTTACAAATCAACAACGTGTGGTTAATGTGTCCGGTGCGCTAAAATATCTGCTTGAGTTGATCGGCTCAGGACAAGTGGTGCCGCCTCGCGTGTAAAGCTGCTGTCTAATCGGATGTACTTCACATCAGCTTCAGATTCGGGTCGACGGTCAATTGCTGTGGAAGGTTGCGAAGTTTATCGAGGAACCTCACATGATCGTTAATGGGGTCGGATTTCAACCCGTGACGCAGACCAAAGTCGTTTCGCATGGTATCGACGATTTTGTCGAACTCACCGGACACGGATACTCTATTCCCCAGCTCGCGCACTGTTTCAAGTACCGCCATTCCGCGCACCTTCGTGGGCGCAGTCCCGTGCGCATGCACGAAGCTTCGAATAGCGTGCTGCATGGTTCGGCGGACCTCGTCGTGACGCTTGTACCGGAGATTGTCGTTGACTTTCTCTAGCAGCACATCCGCTACTCGCTCCAAAGTGGCGTCGAAGTCGCCGATGATCGACTCGTCAACCTTACCGCCCTCAACTAGGTCAAAAACTCTCTCGAAGGCGGCGGACTTGTCAAATACCTCCTCGACCGGCACATTCACAATTGTCTTCAACACCGCCTCGACGACATCTACAGTTGGCTTCGTCGCGACTTGTTGCACGAACTCATTCTCGTCTGGCAGATTGGACAAGTCGACGATTGCCTGTCCCAGGTCTTCCAGCGACTGCCGCAGCCCTCGAAAGTATAGTCTCGCTGGCACGAGATCCTCGGTTTCTGTATCCTTCCCAAGCCCTGGCTCGTGGAATGCATCCACGCGTACTATCTGCCCCTTGTCACGGATATACGGATCGAGGTCTCCAATTTCCTGCTCGGCGGTCCGTCCGCTTTCATCATTGTCCACAAGCACTGTCAGGTATGCCCGATCTCCCGGCATCGACTTTGCGGTAGTCACAATCCCGGGAAGCCGTCGACATCCCTCTGCGATGACAATACTGAGGTACGCCAAGTCCAAGTGCGGTTTCCCTCGCTTAGCGAGGTATTGACACATTCTCGTCACAAATACCCTGTCACTGTCGCCTTCAACGACGAGGTTGGGGCCATCGATGAATGGCAGTGAATTCCCTCGGCCGCCAAGCGCCGTGCGAATTGGTTCGAAGAGCCTGTGGTAAGCTCGCCCTACGACCAATGTTCCCTCTTCAAACAGGCCCTTGCGCAGAATCGTAATTTGGTCGGGATAGTTTGGGTCGATCATTTCTGCCGAGTGCGTCGTGAAGATGATCTGACATCCCCCGTCCTTTCGCGGGTATGAAACGACTTTGCGAAAAAACCGTAATAAATCCCGTTGCCCGATTGCGGAGAGCGCAAAATCCGGCTCGTCCGAAAGGATAAGCAGGGAGCGATCATCGAGATTGAGCTCCAGCACCACCTGGATCAAGTATCCGAGGAAGTACCGCATCCCTTGGCTGCGTTCAGAGAATCCGTACCACGACCCAGTCCGGTCAGTTACATTGAGCACTACCTCCCGACTGCGCAAATCGATGTCCAGATGGGTGTCGACATCCTGTGCCCACCAATGCGACAGGTTTAGGAGTTCCTCCGCACGTTCCGTCGCCTGCGACGAGAACTCTTTGAGTAGTTGCTCCGGCGCCCGCGCGATATGGCACAAGGCGGCGTAATCTAAATTCGCGCACTGCTGCAGAATCCGGTGCACGAGCCGGTCACCCTCTGTGATATCGTGTTTCCGGTACTCGTTCTCATCGGCGAAGAACCCAATGTCCTTAAACTCCTCTAGGAACTTCGTGATCTGTTCTTCGTTGTTGTCGAGCGCTATCTTGAAGAGACTCGCGAGACTCACTTTCGACGGCACGGAGACACCCGGCATAACCCGAACCGGCCTTGGAAGTAGCTCTCTCAGACGTTGGGACTTCGTGGTCTGCAACTGCACGCCCGTCGGTGTCGTCCCGTCTTCTCCAATCAACTGGAGCTTGTAAACGCCATCTCCTCCATATATCACCCGCAAGTGCGTTGCATTCTCCGGCGGACGGATCGCATCAACTCCTGCATCTGCCTCCCCCGTTGGCACCTTCGCCTCCCCTGCCTGGTCCGTTTCCGCATTGCGATTCGCTCGAACCTCTACAGTGACGTATTGCGTCGCGCTTTGTGTCGGTGACGCCCAGTGCAGCACTACTAGCGGCAACCCCATAGCTCCCAACTGACATTCGGGCGAATAGCGACAAACGTCCTCTTGCATAAAGGGTTCACCCTTCATCACCTTCCAAATCGCGTCGATCAGGTGGGACTTGCCCGATTCGTTCAATCCCACGACACAGGTGATCGGATACTGGATTGGAATTTCAATTGATGGTCTCCACGATGCAAAGTCGTTCTCCTCCTCCCAGCTGCGCTTGCATTCTGGGAACGCGCTGTCATCGAGATTCAACTTCCCCTTGTAGTCGAAGTGAAATGAGCGGTAGCTTCGCAAGAATACGCTTTCAAGTTTCATAGTAGTATTCCTAATCTTGCCTATCGCGCGGGCATGGTGCGCTGAGTGTGACCAAAACCCCGTCGTACCTGCCGTACCGAGCCTCCGAATATACCGCGCGGCCGCTACGATGAAAGTAGATGGCCGATCTCACAACACTCACAGGAATCGAAGCCGAGCTCGCCGACACGGCGGACTACGACGTCGCGGTCGACGTTTCCAAGGCGAAGCGTCGGGTGGCGGCGTTGCGGCGGCGGCTGGACTTTCCGCAGTCAACCGGACGCGGCGAGCAGAATATCGCCTTCGCCATGCAGGCGATCGAGAACCAATTACAGCAAGTGCTGGCTTGGATCGCCGCCAACGATACGCCGAGCGACTCCCAGCGCCTAGCGAATCCCGACGTAGTGCATACTGACTTTTCGACGTTCCGAGGATACTCGTGCTGATGATCGCACGGACGCATACGACGAACGGTCACGCACCGGGCAAGACACCTGTCGACATCATTGATCGGCTTATCGAACTCGACCGGACGTACTTCGAACGGCGGCAGGAGCGTGAGGCCGCATCGACGTATACGGCCGGTACGAGCGACCGCATGAACCCGATGCCCAAGGGCATCGACCCGCTGGGCACGGATGCGGACTACCACTATCGCACCGAGCGGAACTATTTCCTGATGGTCGAGCGCGGGCGAGCCGCCGTGCGCAATCATCCATTGGTCGAACAGGGCGTCAATCGGCTGATCGCCAACATGCGGATTGGCGACTACACGCTGGATGTGAACAGCGGCGACCCGGCCGTCGACACCGACCAGAAGGCTTTTTGGCACGACTGGTGCGGCGATCCCTTGGCGTGTGATTACGAGCAGCAGCGAACGTTCGCCCAAAAGGCCCGGCAGTCGTTCTTTTCGCAAGTGGTGGACGGCGACATTCTGCACCTGCCGCTCTTGGACGGTTCGTTGCAGACCTGGGAGTCGCACCACATTCGCACCCCCTGGGGCCGCTATTCGACCGGCTCGGACACGAACGGGATCGTGCATGGCGCCGAAGTGATCAATGGCCGCACCGTGGCCTACTGGGTCACACCCCGCAACTTGATGTCGGGCCAATCAACCCGCCGAGGCGATGCCCATCGCATTCCGGTGTTTGATGCTGAGGGGAACAAGAGCGCCTTCTGGCTCGGCTTCACGCACCGTTTCTTCCAGCGGCGAGGCATCAGTCGGTTGTCGGCTCCGCGCGACGCGATGAACGGTTTTGATGACCTGAATTACGCGCACATCAAGAGTGCACTACGGCGCTCGGTGGTCGCGTTCCTGATGCGCAACACGCAGCCGGTCGCGCCACAGTTGCCGCTTGGTGGCGCGAAGATTCCCCAAGCCGGCTCGCGATACACGGACACCACTTCCGGGCTCGGTCTGGAAACGCAGGTGATCG
>CAZUPX010000555.1:0-4260 GCA_964622155.1 uncultured Planctomycetaceae bacterium
CGACCATCAATGCCTGTAACGGAGTCTCCACCCGGACTTGAAACGCATCCATGACACACCTCGGGAGTGATGAAAAACAATCCAACACCACCCCAGTCTATTCATCTCCCGCAGATAGCGCCAGAGGCTAATCGTGCACCCCACCGCGGCGCTGGCGCCAATCATCATGGCGACATCCGGGCCAATGGCCCCGTATTGATAGGGGCAAACGATTCCCTGCGCCGGCCGGAAAGCGCGCAGCCAGCGGCCGGCGTACAGCCCGATCGTCCAGCCGCCCCCGCCAGTGACGGTCTGCTTCGGGTCGATATCGCCCTTATAGAGAAAATCGTGGACCTCCTTGCAGATGACGGCCGGGTGCAGATGATTGGTGTCGCGGCTGTATTTCAGTCCCAGCTCGTATTGATCGTGAATCGTTTTTTCGTATTTCTGTCGCGCCGCCGCCAGCTCGCTCACCCAGGCGTCGCGCTTGCGGCGAGGCAGGCCATCGGCCAAGGCTTCCAGGAACGGCTTTTCGCCGCTGATGATCCCCAGGTCCAGCGGCCAGTTCCGCCCCAGGTCCTCCGCCATGGGGTGGACTCGGATTGCCTTGATGTCCGGGTTGAAGCGATACTCGCCCGGACTGGGCATGCAGTACTGGCCCACGAAGATCACCAGGTCGGCGCTCAATAGGGCGTCGGGTGTCAGATTGGCCGACAGCAGGTGATCGTCGGGAAAATGTCCGCGGGTCGGCCCCGTCGCCACGACCGCGATCTCGTTCTTCTCCGCGGCCGCCAGCAGCGGCTCCCAGGCCTTACCTTGAAACACGCCTTGTCCGGCTACCAGCAACGGGCGCTCCGCGCGATTGATCAGCTCGACCGCCTTCTCGATTTCATTCGGCCCGGGGCAAGGAGTCGATTCGGTGCGATACTTATCCTTTGCGTAGAAGTCCTTCAATTCAGCCGGATCGGTGAAACGGGCCCGGGCCACCTCCCCCGGAAAATCCAAATGGACGGGGCCCGGCACGCCGGACTTCAAGTTACGGAAAGCGTAGGCACCATACTCCCACACCCGATCCGGCGCGATTAGACGCTTCCCGTACTTCTTCATTCCAGTGGTGATCGGTTGCTGATAACCGGTTTGGATGAACGCCTCGCGATCATCACCCTCGATTTGCATGTTGCTGGCAAGCACCAGCAGCGGGGTGCGCGCGGCCGCGGCAGCAGCGATATTCATGATCATGTTGGTCAAGCCGGGGCCCTCGGTGCCCGAGCAGGCCGTCACTTCACCGGTGGCGCGCGAGAACCCATCGGCGGCTGCGCACATCGAGCCTTCGGTCCGCCCGCCATAGCTGGGCACGCCGGCGGCCGCAATCGCGTTGATCACCGTGTAATTGCCGGGGCAGCAGAACAGCGCGGCAAGCGCTTCCTGCTGGCAAAGCTGCGCGAACACTTCTGCGCCGGTCATTCCCTTGCCCTCGAATGAACCGGGCTTGGGGGACTGATTCATCGAGTCCACGATTTCCTTGGGGATGGTGATCGAGGGAATGCCGGCCGGTGTACCCTGCGCCTTGCTCTCGGCGGCCAACTTGGCGACGATCGCGCCCGCTCCGGCCGCAGAGGACAAAAGAAACATCCTGCGAGAAGCGTCCGCGCCTTGCTTCGCGCCGTTGTGCTGTTTCGTCCTTTTCATGGCTCGGCCTCCTGTGGGCTCCGGACTCGGAAATAGCTAGTTAGTTTCGGCTTCTTGCAACTTCGGCCGCATCGCCGCGGGCCACAGGCTTCGGGTGAAGTTGACCAGATGCCAGATATCATCCTTGGTCTCGATCTCCTCCTTGAACGGAGGCATACTATCACCCGCCCCATCCCGGATGCTGCGGAATATCTCCCCGTCGGAGGTGCCGTTGGTCCACAGCTTTGGCTGGGTCAGGTCGGTCGCATTGGCGATCACGTCTACCCGCGACTTGCCGTCGTTGCCATGGCACTCGGTGCACTCGCGGATGAACAGGATCCTGCCGCGAGCAATCGAAGCCTTGCTGAATGGAACCGGGTTCTTGAGCTTTTTGGCCTCCTCGGGCGTCAATCGCTCGTCCGCGTTTGGAGCCGCTTTGTCCGCCGCCGCGGCCACCCCAGTTGAAGCAAGCGCGCCCGACGTGGCCAGCAGGCACAAAGCTATGGAGAATGCCTTTCGTCGGCACATCTCGATTTCCCTGGAGGATCGAGTTCCCCTGATTGGAGGGTGAAGAATCGTCGCGCCCGCTCGATCCGATCTGACACCTTCACATGGCATCCGGATCGAGGTCGAAGGCCTCGATGACGTAGTCAAAGTAGTTACCATCCGCGAGGAAGATCATGAAGATTTCTTGCACTAGATGGATGAACTTACGTGCCCCGTATTCGCACTCATCATGCTTGACCCGCAAAACGAGCGAAATGTTTCCGCCCCGGTTGTAAACTTGCACGCGCGCCTTGTGACGATCGATCCGACGATGTTCGGGCAAGTCGACCTCATGGCGCGATCGAATGAACTCCTTCAACTCTCGGTACATCGCGGAGTCGGCTGGGACGTTGGTCAACACTTTGCCACAGCGCAGCGCGCGCCCCTCGAAGTCGAAGACCAAATCAAGTACGCGATTCCAGTGCCAGGCGATACGGAACGTCGTGCCGCGGTGATCCACGCGCCCCCGGGCGAAACCCCGGAACACTCCCCGCGCGGCATAGCCCTCCAACACCCCGGCCACGATCTCGGCCTGCGCGAGGCCTGCTTTCGTAACGGCGTTTTTCCTGAGCCCTGATGAGGGCATTGTTCAAGCTCCCTGTAGGCCTTCGGTGGAAACAGGTATCGCCGCGCGATGCAGTCAGTATAGCCCCGACCCGCCGGGATTCCACAAGCCGCGCACGCGAGCGGATTGCCGCCCCAGAAAAGAACACGCACCACCATAACTCGCTCGGGCAAGCGCAACCGAAGCCCGGCCGATGGTGTACGAGGTCGCCGGCGATGCAAGAAACGTGCGCGATGAACAGATTCTTGGCGGCGACCTTCATCGGGCGGCAGCGAACCGCGCTTCTGTACCTGTTGTTGATCTGAAAATCGCGCCTGCGGTTTGCCCGGGAGGCGCGCCTGGCGGCGTGGCGCAAGCGCGTTCTCCTGGCACACTAGCGCGCGACTGGTTGCGCTGACTGGGCTACATCGCGCGCTACGTGGGCGCGCGACTCTGACTCGCTTCTCGGTAATACGGATGCAACTGTTTGCGATGCAGGTTGTTAGGATTCGACGCGAAGAACAGAACACGTGTTCTGTTTCTGGCACAACATGTGCTGCATCACTGCGGCGGTTAAACCGCGCGCTCGTCGGCAATCTACGGCGGATGCTGCACTGGAAAGCGGCGCGGCCGGTTTCCCATCGATCGTGAGGCTCGTGCGATATGCGTACCACCTGCACATTGGCCGCGGTTTTAGCGTCTGGCTGGCTGGCGATGACGGCTGCAAACACCCCCAGCCAGGCAGCGAGTCCTGACAAGGCGACGCCCATCGGGCACACGATCAAGGGCTTTGACCTCGAAGATCTGCAAGGTGCGGCCCATTCGATGGCCAACTTGAAGGAGTCGCCTGTTGTTGTCGTGGCGTTCATGGGCGTCGAGTGTCCGCTGGCAAAGCTATACGCGCCGCGAGTGTCTGAATTGGCCAAGGAATATGCTGGCCGTGGCGTCGTGTTTCTGGCCATCGACTCGAACGCGCAGGATTCATTGGCTGAAATGGGGCACTTCGCCCGCACATATCAGTTGGCGATCCCGTTTCTCAGGGATCCCGGCAACGTTGTCGCGGACCAGTTCGCCGCCGAGCGCACGCCCGAAGTCTTCGTCTTGGATCGCGAACGTGCCGTGCGCTATAGAGGCCGCATCGACGATCAGTACGGTTTCCAGACCGGCGTCGGCTACCAGCGCCCCAAGGCCGCCAAGCGCGACCTGGCCGAGGCGATCGACCAACTGCTGGCCGCCAAGCCCGTGAGCGAGTCCGTCACCCGGGCGCCCGGCTGCTTGATCGGACGGACGCGTGCCGCGAATGAAGAATCGGAAGTCACCTACTCGAATCAGATCGCGCGGCTGTTTCAAGACCGCTGCGTGAAGTGCCACCGCGAGGGCGAAATCGCGCCGTTCAGCCTGTCGAACTACGAAGAAATTTCGGGCTGGGCCCCGATGATCGAGGAAGTGGTTCGCGAGAATCGCATGCCTCCCTGGCACGCCGATCCGAGGTTTGGACACTTCTCCAACGATAGCCGCCTGAC
>CAZUPX010000556.1:0-5891 GCA_964622155.1 uncultured Planctomycetaceae bacterium
GCGACGGCGAGCTCGACGTACTCGTCAATCGAGTGGGCAATCAAAGACTCAAGGCCGACATTGGCCAGCACGCTGCCGCCGAACCGCGATACATACGTCTGGCCCTCGAGCGTCACCACCGGTACCCCCTGCCAGATCGAGTCGCACGTTGTCGTGTGGCCGTTGAAGGGAAAAGGATCGAGCGCGATGTCGGCTTCGGCGATCAATCTCAAGTAGTCGAGCCGCGGCCGTTTGTCACACATCTCGATCCGTGCTGGTTCGATTCCGCGCCGCGCGGCCTCGGCCTTGAGATGTGCTTCCAAGTAGCCGCCTCGGTAAGCCAGCAGGAGTAAACGGGAGTCAGGCACGCGCGACAGAACGCGCAGCCAGGCCTCGATCACCGTGGGATTCACCTTGGCAAAATTGTTGAACGAGCCAAATGTGACGTACCCCCGCTCTAAAGCGGGCAGCGGCGTCACCGCCGGTGCGTCGGCCGATGGCAGGTAGCAAAAGAACGCCCTTGGCAGCCGTACCAGTCGCTCCATGTGGAAGCGATCTGTCAGCCCCAACGGATCCGCATGCTCGTCGGTCAGCCGGTAGTCCATCGCTGTCATGCCGGTCGTGTTCTGATAGCCGATATAGGTCACCTGGACGGGTGCGGGCTTGCGTGCGAACAGCAGCATTCGATTGCCGCCGATGTGGCCCGTTAGATCGACAAGAATGTCAATGCCATCGGCTCGGACCATACGCGCGATTTCCTCGTCCGAGCGGTAAGGGACGTCGCGCCAATGGTCGGCCGCGGCCTTCAAGCGTCCGGTTGTGTCGTCCGGCAGCGCGATGTCGCTGTAGCAATAGATTTCGCATTGTTCGTGATCGTGGGAAGCCAGTATGGGCTCGACGAAATAATTGACGGCATGTTGTCTGAAGTAGGGGGAGACATAGCCGACACGTAGCCGGCGCTCGGGCGATCGATCGACCGTGTGCGGTGGTGCAAGTACGGTCAACGGCTCGGCGTGCCGCGCCGCCCAAGCCAGGTGCTCGGCAAAAATCGTCTGCGCATCGAACTGCGAATGGAAATTCATCGTGTAGAGGTAATTGCTGTGCTCGCCTGCGTCGGTCGGCCGCAATTCCATCGCCTTGCGGCTGGCAGCCACTGCCTCGTCGCTGCGGCCTTGTGCGTGCAGCGCGATCTGCATGTTGGCATGCAGTGCAGACATGGCGGGTGCATGTGCCACAGCCCGTTCGAGGTATTCCAAGGCCCGGTCGGGCTGCGACAAGTCGTTGTACACCAATGCCAGGTTGTTGACCGCGTCGACATTTTCCGGCTCAATCGCCAGCGCCCGCTCGTAGGCGGCGATGGCCTCGGCGGGCATTTTTCTGGCGTGGCAAATGTTTCCGACGTTGAAGTGCGCCTTTGCAAATGCCGGGTTTAGCTTGGCTGCCCGTTGGTAAAGTTCCATTGCACGATCCAACTCACCCTGCTTTTCCAGCACGATGCCAAAATCGCATAGCCTGCCGGGATCGTCCGGCTTGAGACTTAGCGCCGTCTGGAACTCCTCGTTGGCGACACTCCAGTCCCCCTGGTCTGCCAGCGCGATTGCAAGGTTGGCGTGCGTCTCAGCCTGATTCGGTTGCCAGCGCAGGGCCTCGCGGTAGCTGACAATCGCCCCCTCGACCTGGCCTAGGTCCTTCAGTACCGCACCCAGATTGTGATGCGCACGCGCCGAGCGCGGATTGCAACGTAGTGCATCGCGGTAACACGCCATCGCTTCGGCCGACATTTTCTCCGCCTGATAGAGCGCGCCCAGACCACAATGCAACTCAGCGTTCGCGGGCGCCAGCGCCAGCGCTTGTCGATAGGCGGCGATGGCGACTTCCATTTTGCCCTGTTTCTGTAGCACCCCGGCCAGGTTCGTGTAAGCCAGGGCGTAGCGTGGGTCGACTTCGATGGCCCGCTGGAACCACGTCACAGCACCGGCCAGATCACCGCGCCGCTCGAGCACCAGACCCATATTGTTGTGAGGCTGTGCAAACGCGTGACGCAGGCGGATTGCCTCCTGAAAGGCCGTCTCGGCCTCATCCAGTTGTCCCAGACTCAACAGCGCATTGCCCAGGTTGTTTTGGGCGTCTGAACACGTCGGGTCCAGCCGTAATGCCTGCCGGTAGCACTGGATGGCCTCTTGCACGCGCCCCAAGGCCCGATAAACCTCCCCCAGGTTGGAATGAAACACGGCCTGATTACCGCGCAGCAGGATAGCGCGGCTGATGAACTGGATCGCCGCGTCGTGGGCGCCACCTTGGTGGGCCAATAGTCCCAGCAGGTGCAGGGCGTCAACTTGCTGGGGCTCGGCTTGCAAGATTTGGCGATAGAGCAACTCCGCTTCGCGCAGCCGGCCGGCCTGGTGGTGCGTAAGGGCACTGGTCAATGCTTCCGCTGTCGTGCTCATAGGAGTCCACAAAAGGTGCAATTTCGGCCATGACCGGCCCAGCATTCAGAATAGGCGATGACGCAGGAAATATCACGGGTCCGCGGGGGCCCGCCTCGGCGACGGGGTAATCGTCGACAACTTGTAGCCAATTGCGAGGCTTTGGCCGGTCGCGGCAAGCGTGTTACATTAGAGGTCGGAGCAGAGGAATCCGTCGAGCGAAGCGCCTGGCAGCCGATGGCGGCTCGACGGCCCCCCGCGCGCGAGAGCCAGGCCGTATGGCAATCCCGATTAACGACTTCTGGAAGCGTGCTGTTGCCAGTCGACTACTCACGCCAGACCGCTGCAGGCAACTAAACGACGAGTTCGCCGCTCTCAGGGGGGCTGAGCAGTCGGTCGACGCTGTGTCGCTGGCCGAATGGCTGGCGGCAAGCGGCGTCTTGACGCGCGGTCAGGTTTCCGCGCTGTTGGCCCCACGACCGAACGAGCAGTCCGCCGCGCAAACATCTAGCCAGCCAACACCGCAGAATGCAAAGGGTCAACGACCACCGACATCGCCAAGCGCCAAGCGACGGAACCCGCCGCCGGCTCCTGTTCCCCTCGCGCAGGTTCGCTCTGCACAAGTCAAGTCCTCCCAGGTCAATCCGCCGCCACCTCTGCCTGAAGTACACGCGCCAATTGAAAAAAATTGGGAAGTGCCGCCGACAAGCTTTGCTGCCCGAGGACGCCGCAGCGGCGGCCGAATGGTCTCAATTTCGGCGCTAGTCAGCGCGACCGTCGGCTTAGGACTTGTCGCGGCGATCGTCGTCGCTGGTCTGGTGTTGTCGAGCCGCGATCAGCCCAAGGAAAAGCCAGGTTCGATCGCCATCGACGCCGTCAACCGCGTACCGCGGAACGAGGCGTCTGAAGTTACCGAGTCGGCCTCTAACTCAGACACGGTGTCGGCCGAGCCCGTCCACGTCACGCCCAAGTCATCGGCCGGTGAAGTGGACGATGACGGCAAGACGCTGTGGATGTCGCCGACAGCGGGACAACCCGTGGCGCTCGACTACCTTCCATCGGGCGCGCAACTGTTTCTCGTTGTGCGACTGGCAGAGGTATTGGGAAACCCCGAGGGGGCGAAGGTGGTCGACGCTCTGGGCCCTCCGGGCAAGCGAGTCTTGAACGAGCTTCGGACTACGTTGGGTCTTGAACCAACCGACGTCGACCAACTTATAGTTGCTTTCTACCCCGACGACATGGGGCTGCCGCAGGCTGCCTATGTTGCTATTGTCCGAACGCCCATTACCGAGCAGGCGCTTCCGAAGGCGTGGGGCGCGGTCGAACGCAAGCCACAGAATTCGAAATCATTCTTGCTAGGTGCGCGCTGGGCCTACTACTTGCCGAGCGAGCGACAAGGTCGAGTCGTGGCCATCGCCGCGCCGACGGCGATGAAAGAGATACTCGATCTCGATGGGTCGCCACCGCTGCGCAAGGGGATCGAAAAACTGCTGCGGCATGCCGACGCCGCACGGCACTTCAATCTCCTTGCGGCTCCCGGATACCTTTGGACTGACGGCAAGACCTTACTGGCCGGCGAGTTGGAGCGGCTGCGCGATCCGTTGTCACGTACATTCAACGAAAATATCGAGGCGGTCCTGTTGAGCGCTCACTTGGGCGAGAACTTGTTTCTCGAGCTGCGCGCCTTGGGCCGGGTCGAGAATCAGCCAGCTCAACTGGCCCAGTTGCTGGCCAGCCGACTGGCCGAGGCCGGTGAGGAAGTCGAGCGCTACGTGGCTTCGATCGAGGCCCATCGTCACGGACGGCTAGTCCTCAATCGGCTTCCGCGAATGGTGCAGCTATTGTGCGACTACACGCGCACCGGCGCCGAAGATCGCCAGGCCGTGCTGAATTGTTACCTGCCACTGGCCGCTGCGCATAACCTGGCCTTGGGCACTCAATTGGCTCTCGACGAATCACCCGCCGTCGCGACGGCCGTCGTGGTAAAGTCCGCTGCCAAAGGCCCCCAAGGCGCGGCGGCCGCGCTTGAAAAGCGAGTGACGCTTAGCTTTCCGCGCGACACGCTGGAACATTGCTTGGAGCTGCTTGCCAAGGAGATCGACGTCGAGATCGTCATTCTGGGATCCGACCTGCAACTGGAAGGCATCACCAAGAATCAATCCTTCGCGCTCGACCTGCGCGACCGGCCGGCCGAGGAGATTCTGAGAGAGGTACTCAAGCTGGCCAACTCTGATGGCAAGCTGGTTTATGTGATCCGTTCCAAAAATGGCCAGGGAGAGGCGATCTTTGTTACCACCCGTGCGGCGGCGGCCAAACGTGGAGAACGGCTACCGGATTCTTTTTCGGCCGGTTCGCCAGAAAAACCATGAAACCGCGCCGACGAGCGTCCGGCCACACTATACTAATAAAGGACTGTTTAGGGGCCAGCGCGAGACATCGGCACCGTGGAACTGTTCATCATTCAATGCACGACCTGCCGAGCGCGGCTCAAAGTCAACGACGAGTCGGTGATCGGCGATATCCTGGCCTGCCCGAAGTGCGGCGGCATGGTACAAGTCGTGCCGCCCGTGGATTGGAAACGAGCGGTTGACTCCACGACAGGCGTCGAGGTGGCAGAGTCCCCCCACGGGGCGCCGGATTCGTCGCGGCAGACATCACAACCCACATCAAAAGCCGCCGCGCTGCTGCCACCCATGTTGCCGCAACGCGCTGCGCCGCAACCGGCTGGCGATACAGTCCAACCCGCGACAGCAACCGCTGCGCCGGCGTCGCCCCCCGTGACCGGTCCGGCAAAGTCGGACAGCATCGCTACCACACCCGGGCTCAGCGCGGCAATCTTCGCACGGATTGAACGGGACTGGATCTCTCTAGGGTGTGGACTTGCAGCCGGCATCGTATTGGGAGCCAGCGCCTGGTTGATGATGAGCGGCGACCGGGTCGATGTGCCGGCGGCAGCCGCTACGCAGGCAAGTGATGAGGATCCGACGACGCGATTGCAATCCGAGCCGCAGTCGGTCGCTGTGCAGCCTGAGACCGATCGCGAGCCACCCCAAGTGCAAGGGGCTGCGGTCGCCGAGCGAATCGCTCTCACCCACAAAGTGAACGCACCGAACGACCGACCGGCGATCGAGGCACCGACACCGGATGCCGTCCCCATGGTCGACGCGCCGCCAGCGATTGCTGACAAGCCGAACGCGGCAAGCGAGACGGCCGGTCCGCCGCGCATCAAGCTCGAGCCTGTCGAGAAACGCGCGCCCCCGCCGCAGCCCGATCGTGACGCTGCCGCCGCGTCGACTGCCGAGTTGGCGCCGGCGACCGACGAGTCTCAGGCCGCACCACCGCCGGCCGCCAAGCGTGCGGCGGAGTCCGATTCTTCGAGCGCCGACGCGGGCACACCGAAATTGACCAGCGAAGAAATCGACGAGCGACTGGGCGGATCTCTGCCGGCGATCAAGTTTGTGGACGTGGCCCTGGCTCAATTCGTCG
>CAZUPX010000557.1:0-1879 GCA_964622155.1 uncultured Planctomycetaceae bacterium
CAGCAAGCTGCATCCGGACGCCGCTTTGTACGAACCTCCGCCGCCGTATGGTGGTAAGGGCCGGCCACGGATCAAAGGCAACCGCCTGCCAACGCCACGCACATCGGCCGAGACAGCGACTCGAAACCGCGGAACCGTCGACTGGTATGGAGGAGGACGACGCAACGTCGAGATCGCCAGCGGCACGGGCTGCTGGAACAAGTCCGGCCACGGCATCGTGCCACTTCTGTGGATCTTCGTGCATGACCTCGATGGCACACACCGCGACGAGTACTTCTTCACGACCGACCTGACGAAGACACCGGAAGAGATTATTGGCCTCTATACCGGTCGATGGAATATCGAGACGACCTTCCAAGAAGTGCGCTCCTGCCTGGGGCTGGAAACGACACGCGGATGGCGTCGCAACACGGTCCTGCGCGCGGCCCCCTGCATCTTCGGACTCTATACCGTGGTCGCGTTGCTCTATCGCAGCCTGCCGCCCCGCTACCGTGTCAGAAAGATTCAGTGGTCAGGAAAATCAGGAATTACCTACTCTGACGCGATCACCAGCGTGCGCCAGTGGTTATGGTCGGATTGGGTTTTTCAACAGGCCGATCGCCACGGAGCCATTCAAAAACTCCCGCTCCCAATCCGACGCATTCTGTTCTCAGCACTTGCAACCGCCGCATAGCCGCGTGGAAACTGCAAAAGTCGAACTTAGAGGCCGTCTAAATAGCGAGTTGTTTGCGTGGTTTGGGTCTTCGCAAGATGTGGTCGTCGCGATTGGTTTGGGGCAAGTAGAAGCGTGACATACGATGGATCATACTGACATAAATCCAGGTCTCGCTGCTGTGGAGGTTCGTTTCATAGTCCTTGGCCAGGCGTCGGTATCGGCCGAACCAGCCGAAAGTTCGTTCCACAATCCAGCGGCGCGGCTGGACCTCGAAGCCCGTGGCGTCCTTGCGGCGTGCGACGATGTCCATAATCCAGCGGCAGTGCTTGGCCACCCACGAGGCGAGTGCGAAAGCTCGATACGAAGAATCGGCCCAGACCATTGCCAAACGCGGCAATCGTTTCGCCTCGCGTCTGAAGAGTTCCACGGCGCCTTCCCAGTCGGTTGTATGGGCCGGCAATACGGCGAGGCCCCAGATCAGCCCAAGCGTGTCAACCAGCATATGACGCTTGCGCCCGCTGATTTTTTTTTCCGCCGTCGTAGCCTTTCGGCCCGCCGCTTTCCGTCGTCTTCACCGTTTGCGAATCGATCACGGCCGCGGATGGCGTCGGCTCGCGGTCGAGCAGTTTTCGCACATCCTGGCGCAGTATGTCGTGCAACCGCTCCCACACTCCGAGATCCCGCCACGTGTAGAAGTAGTACGACACCGTCTTCCACGGTGGAAAGTCGTGTGGCAACATGCGCCAAGCACAGCCGCTACGCGCCAGGTAAAAGATCGCTTGAACGATTTCCCGCACAGGATAAGTGCGAGGTCGCCCGCCGCTCCCGTCGCCGCTCGGGAACAGGTGGGAAATGTTGTCCCATTGAAGATCGGTCAAATCGCTGGGATAGCGCTTCCGTGCACTCATGCCAAGAAGATAACCTTCTCGCAATCAAGCGCGAAGGCCGATTTCTAGACGGCCTCTTACTCCAATGATGGGTGATTGCTCATGTCGCTACCCACACAAGCAATCGCACTGGCGATTATTGCGTTGCCATACTTGCATGGTAATTCCGGCGCCACCCGACAAGATTCGCAAGCGTTAGCCCGCGTGGCTTTGGGCGCTTACGAAGACAATCGGAGGAAACTCACCCAAGGTCTCGTCGAATTTACTTATTTCGACGCCGTCTGTGACGATGTGAAATCCGCGATAGCTGGCGATCTCAAGGAGGCATTGACCACAG
>CAZUPX010000558.1:0-1726 GCA_964622155.1 uncultured Planctomycetaceae bacterium
CTCGAGGTTATGAGCCTCGCGAGCTACCGGACTGCTCCACCCCGCGATATGTTTGGGAGCCGAGGCGATTGTTACCGCTGGCAACAACCGACACCTGCAATTGTAGCGGGGCTGTGGACAACCGTCGAGGTCCGATCGGCGGCCAGCGGTGCTGTGACTCATCGACCTTGTGAACGGTCCGCGGTCGGACGCATACAAGCGTTACAACCGATGCACTACGTGCCGAACTTCTCGGTGTTCACATCGACGCAAGTGGTGGCCGCGGCAGACCTTCTTGCTTGGCGCAACCGTACTGCACTGTTAGACTTGAATCCAAGGGCACTAGGAACCGAGTGATCTCTTTGTTGCCAGTTTTCTTGCGATGCGTCGCGCGCGGCGTCGACCGGAGGCCTGCCGGTGACCCCGGCAAAAACGCAAGCCTTCGACACTTGATGCCGTGTGACCGGCTTGATTGAGTCCCGTTCCCATATCCGAGTCGATAGCCGACCTACAACCTCAACGGCGCAAATCCCCGAGCGTCGACCGGTCAGGCGGGGGCAACTTAGCTGATGGCAGCCCGCGATCCCGACTCTCTTGTCCACGGTGCGTCCTCGAACCCCAGCCAGCGGGCAGCCGGCGCGCCCTCTCGCGGGCCGGCAGTGTCAAACCGGCCGATCCCGATTGAGCCGACTGCCGACAATCCGCTGCCGGACGCGGTCTACGAAGAGGAGGAAGTCGACGATCTGCATGAGATTCTGCGCAATGCGCCCGCGTGGCTCGTCAGCACGGTGTTTCATACCGTGCTGTTAATCGTTCTGGCCCTATTGGCTGCCGTCGGCGGCGGTTTCAAGACCGCCGACATGGATGTGCAGGTCACCAGCGCGGCGGACCAGGCCGGGACCCAGCTTGAAGACCCCTCAGTCCTCGAGGGCACGAGCAGCCACTTGGAGAATCCCACGGAAAAAGAGCAGATGATCACGCCACGAGACTTGGCGCCGGTCGACGACCCCTTGGCGGCGCCTCCGGTACTGGGCGACATCAAGTTTGACGTCGGCGCCGCTGGTTCCGACTTGCTGGCGGGTCCGAAGCTGATCGAAGGCGCTCCGATCGGCCTGGCACTCTCTGGCCGCCGACCGGGCAGCAAGAATGTCCTTCTGGGCCGCTACGGCGGCACCAAGGATACCGAGCAGGCCGTCGAGCGCGGCCTGGAGTGGCTGGCCAAGCAACAGAAATCTGACGGCTCGTGGAGTCTGGCCGGCCCATTTCCTGATGGCGCGATGAGCGAGAACACCGCCGCCGCAACAGCCATGGCCCTGCTGGCCTTCCAAGGACACGGCGATACCACGCGCGACGGCCAATATGCCAAAGTCGTGGTCAAGGGCTGGAATTGGCTATTAAAAGTGCAGCGCAAAGATGGCAGCTTTAGCGGTGCCGCCATGAGCGAAAAGAATCAGCAGTTATACACGCACGCCCAGTGCACGATCGCGCTGTGTGAGTTGTACGGCATGACGATCGACTCGACCTATCGCGCGCCGGCCGAGCGCGCCGTCGCATACTGCGTCTCCGCGCAGGACAAGAGCCGCGGCGGATGGCGATATTTTCCGGCCGAAGACTCCGACACTTCGGTGACCGGTTGGTTCGTCATGGCCCTGCAGAGCGCCCGCATGGCCGGCATGAGCGTGCCCGCCGAGACCCTTAAGAAAGCCTCACAGTCCCTGGATTCGCCGGCGTTGGACGATGGCCGGCG
>CAZUPX010000559.1:0-3917 GCA_964622155.1 uncultured Planctomycetaceae bacterium
TCCCCAGCGGCATCACTCGCGATGAGTGGTCGCGGCTCGCGGCGTATGTGCTCAAGCCCGAAGCGTACATTTCAACCCTGGACAACGTGCGTACCTTCGACTTGGTTGCCGCGCCCAATGCGCCGGCAACAATCCGAGCCGATGGCGCGGGCACGCTCGCGGCGATGCCATTCATCATTCCGCAGAAATTTGACGCCAAGCGATTGTATCTGCGCGTGCGGTACGGGAATGATGTTGGCACACTTGCACCGCACTGCGTGCTTTGCAGCGCCGGTGTTGATTTGCCCTTCATTGCATTCTTCACGGACCACAACGCGCTCGCCTTGCATCGCTCGACGCCCATCGGCGTGGTGGAATCCCAGGCCGCGTATATTTTCTATACCAATCTGCCAATGCCATTCCGCAACGGAATCGTCGTCGAAATTTCAACGCGCGGGTCGGAGCCAGTGTCGATTGCCGCGCGCGTCGCCCCAAGTTCAGAGCAAAGCGGTACCGAGCTGCGCGCACTTTATCGCGCCGAGGAAAAATTGAAAATTTACGGACCCGATTATCAGGTGAAATTATCGGGCGATGGAAAATTGGTGGGGCTGACGTTCGTGACGCAAGACCAGGGGCTGGACACGATTCCGAAAATTTTCGCGAAACCAAATGAGGAAGACCCCGTCAAGCGCGCGTGGGCGATGGGTTATCTCGAAGGCAACTTAGCGCTCTTGGATGGCGCAGGCAACGCGCGTTTGTACGGCGGGCACGAAGACTGGGCGGACGGCGGATTTTATTTTAATCGCGGCTATACCGCGCCGAGCGGCGGCGCGAATCGTCCGTTCGGCGGAATGCTGCGCTACAAGGACGGCAAGGACGGTTACGCCACGATCTTTCGCTACTTTAACGACCTGACCGCGTTTCGTTTCAAGAACGGCTTGACGATGAATTTCGGACACGGGACGTGGGGAAATAATTTTCCGGTGAGGTACGGGGTGACAGTGTTGTACTACAATCAGCAGTAGACAGTCGTCAGTAGTCAGTAGCCAGAGAAAAGAAAATCGGATAAAATAGCGGCAGGCGCGTCCTGAATATTAACGGCAAATTCTGGAGGAAAAAATGACACAAAGAAGCCCAGAACCAACCGCTCCAAACCTTGTATTTCCCAGAAAAGAAGTGGAAGAAAAAATCAAAGCTCAACTCGAAAAGGCTCGTGAGCTACAAGCGATAAAAATCGTATCTGAAGATGATTTTGATCAAGCGACGGCGGAGAAATCGAAATGGGAAAAATACACAGCCGAACTCCTGACCCGTTCTTTTGACACTTCAAAGATTGCAGATGAGTTCACCTATGTCTCATCCATTTCAGCGATTCCATTCGGGGCAACGGGCAAATGGTTTGCTAATGACTTCCGAGTAAGCATTAGCAATGCAATCACTCGACTCGAAGCCATTCATGAACGGCTCGATCTCATCCCAGAACTAGCTGGATCGGTCAAAGCGACTCAAGAGAAAATAAATAATGCAGCATCTCGGATCTTTATCGCGCATGGTCGATCAAATGCCTGGAAAGACTTGAAGGATCTCATCGAAGACCGACTCAATCTTCCTTCGGATGAATTCAATCGCGAACCAACTGCTGGACTTGGAACAAAGGAACGCATTGAAGAGATGCTCAATAATGCAGTTTTCGCATTTATCGTCTTGACTGCCGAAGATGAGCATTCAGACGGTACTTTTCACCCGAGGGAAAATGTAATCCATGAAGCTGGATTGTTTCAAGGTCGGCTGGGATTCAAGAAAGCAATTATTTTGCGGGAGGACGGTTGCGTCGAGTTCTCCAACATACACGGGCTAACACAGATACAATTTCCAAAAGGCAATATTATGGCAAAATCGGAAGACATACGAAGAGTTTTGGAGCGTGAAGGAATTTTGAAAAAAGATAAAGAATCATAAAGGCACCCATGTCCCAGCAACCCAATCAACCAGCCACCGTTTCAGAACTCTTCCTCCGCATCGCGCGCGGACGCGCGCCGTTGGAAGAATGGATCGCCACGCTCGGCGCGGCAAAGCTAACCGCGCCCGGCAAAGACGGCTGGGCGATCAAAGACCATCTCGCGCATCTCGCCGCGTGGGAAGCCAGCACCGCCGCGCTCGTGCGCGGGGAATCGCGCTATGCCGCGATGGGCGTGAACCTGGGCAAACTTGCGCCGAACGATTTCGACGCGATCAATCAGCAGATTTACGCGCAGCACAAAGATAAATCCGTAGAAGAGGTGTTGAAATTTTTCCACAGCGCGCACGCGGAACTCTTGGGTCAAATCGCGAAAATGGCGGACGCAGATTTGCTCAAACCGTACTCGCACTTCCAGCCCAACGAAAAACGCGACGACAGCGGTAGCCCGATCCTGGGATGGATCATCGGCAACACGTACGGGCATTACGAAGAGCATATCGAGTGGATCCGCGAGAATTATGGAGTTTGAAAGATGAGGAGCGAAAATGAGATTCGAACCTAACGATCTTCTCATCATCCTGATTGTGGCGATTCTGATTTTTTGCAGCAGTCGCATCCCAGAACTCGCCCGCGCGGTGGGCAAAGCGATTCGAGAGTTTAAGGATGCAGTCGCGCGTGAAGGCGACAAAGAAAACGAAGATGAAGAGAAATCGCTCAAAGAATCGGAGAAGAAATGAAACACTTTGATCCAATGCTTCAAGGTTGGATTCGGCAATGACCACATTGATAACTCTCATTTTCATTCTCGGTTATCTGGCGATTGCATTTGAACACCGCTTAAAAGTCGACAAAGCCGCTTCGGCTCTAGTCGCAGGCGTGCTGTGCTGGACGGTTTATATCCTTTTCGCTGCTGATGCGCATCTTGTCAACGAACAACTTGGTGAGCATCTCGGTGAAATATCTGGAATCCTGTTTTTCCTATTGGGAGCGATGACGATTGTCGAGTTGATAGATGTGCACGATGGATTCGAGGTCATCACGAGCAAGATTGTGACGACTGACAAGATCAAACTCCTCTGGCTCATCGGGTTTATCACCTTCTTTCTATCAGCCGTTCTCGACAACCTGACCACCACCATCGTGATCGTTTCTCTTTTACGAAAACTGATTGCCGATAAGCAAGAGCGCTGGATATTTGCAGGAGTTGCGGTCATTGCCGCGAACGCGGGCGGGGCGTGGTCGCCGATTGGCGATGTGACCACAACCATGTTATGGATTGGCAACCGAATCACGAGCGAGAAGATCATCCCCATATTGATTATTCCCAGCATCGTGAGTTTGGCATTGCCGCTTTGGCTGCTTTCTTTTCGGACCAAGGGAAGCATCAGCAAACCCAACGCGGAAGAGTTTTCAAAGAGTGCGGTATCTTCGTTCGAAAGAAATTTCGTTTTCTTTGCAGGCGTCCTAGCGTTTGTCCTAGTTCCTGTTTTCAAAACACTCACGCATTTGCCTCCCTATATGGGAATTTTGCTTGCGCTCGGCGCGTTGTGGATCGTGACCGAAGTGATTCACGGACAAAAAGACGAAATTGAAAGGCACAAGTATTCGGTGGCTCTCGCCCTAAGAAGAATTGACACGCCTAGCATCTTGTTCTTCCTCGGTATTCTCACAAGTGTCGGTGCTTTGCAGTCAACAGGTCAACTGGCGCAACTAGCGCAAATCTTGAACGAAAGAATTAGAAACGAAAATGTTATCGTCTTCTCGCTTGGATTGTTGTCTGCGATAGTAGATAATGTTCCTCTGGTGGCTGCCACGATGGGCATGTACAGTTTGCAGCAATATCCAATCGATCATTCCTTCTGGCAATTCCTGGCTTACTCCACGGGGACGGGCGGGAGCGTATTAATCATTGGTTCCGCGGCAGGAGTGGCAGCGATGGGCATTGAAAAGATTAGCTTTTTCTGGTATCTCAAAAAAA